>NZ_JASCAM010000016.1:0-79918 GCF_029967835.1 Enterobacter sp. V87_3
CTGCCTGTCACGCAGGGGGTCGCGGGTTCGAGTCCCGTCCGTTCCGCCACTTATTAAGACATTAAGCCTGCCTTTTTGGCAGGCTTAATGGCAAGAAGATTTAGGGGCGTAGCTCAGTTGGTAGAGCACCGGTCTCCAAAACCGGGTGTCGCGAGTTCGAGTCTCTCCGCCCCTGCCATATAGAATCCTTTGCTTCGGCAAAGGATTTTTTTTTGCCTCAAATTCAGCAAAATCTCCCCATTTCTTACCGAGCCTGCATCCCTGCAGGCTGAAGTATCATTCCATGATATTGATTTTTAGCAGATCTTTTATCTGCGACTGTTTGTCGCTGTTTTGCAGCCAAATAGCATACAGCGGTCTGGAAAGCGTGGTGGAATCCGTAACGGTATGGAGACCCGGTTTACCCTCCGCCCAGCGTGTCGGTAACCATGTACACCCCTTCAATGAAGGAAGTTGCTGACAGACGACCTCCGCTGAACTGGTGGTTAACTGCGGCACGTCATCGCTCGCAAGTAACCCGGACTCATGCTGTTGAAAATCCGGCCCCCACTCAAGACGAAGGTAGTTAAGATCGGCTTTCATCATCGACGGGGCAGAGGCATAAAGTGCAAGAGCAAACTGCCCGACGATCTGGCTGCTAAATTCGTCCATTTTGGGGGCTTCTGTCGTGATCAGGAGATCCAGTTGTCGTTCATGGAGTTGTTTCACCAGCGACTGGCGTTGTGCAATACGAGCCTCAAATTGCAGATGATTGTGTGAACGATACAGGCGGGTAAGCCACTGGCTGAGCATGCATTCCCACAACGATGCACTTGCGCCAATGGAGAATTCATTGTGCCTTGAGGTATTCGCCACCTCCTTTCTGGCTGCCTGCCAGGTGTTCATCAACGTTTCTGCGTAGGGCAGCAGTTTCTCCCCCGCCGGTGTTAAGCGGATATTATTGCGGTGGCGGGTAAAAAGATTCACACCCAATTGATTTTCCAGCTGTCGAATACGAAAACTGACCGCTGACTGCGTCAGGTAAAGGGCTTCAGCTGCTCGCCCAAAGTGGCGTGTTCTGCTCACTTCAAGGAAAGTTTTTAGCAATTCCGTATCCACATCTTTCTCCGCAAAATTATTTGTCGTTATGATTTAAATGTTTTGTTTTACACTCTGTCAAGCGTAACTAATACTCCGCGCCATAAATAGCTCGGCCAAAGAATTAGGAGCGTGTAGGATGGCGGAAAGCTTTACGACGACTAATCGTTTTTTCGACAATAAACATTATCCGCGCGGGTTCTCTCGTCACGGCGATTTCACCATCAAAGAGGCGCAGCTGCTTGAGCGTCATGGTTATGCCTTTAACGAGCTGGACCTCGGTAAACGTGAGCCTGTGACTGAAGATGAAAAACTGTTTGTGGCTGTTTGCCGCGGCGAGCGTGAGCCGCAGTCTGAGGTAGAACGTGTATGGAGCAAGTATATGGCTCGCATCAAGCGTCCTAAACGTTTCCATACGCTATCAGGCGGTAAGCCTCAGGTTGAAGGTGCTGAGGATTACACCGAGTCTGACGATTAATCTGAAGAGAAAAGGGGCTACGGCCCCTTTTTTATGCCAGCAGTTTTTGCAGATGAAGAAGCAGGCGATCGATCGCCCGATAGCTCAGTGCCTCCTGCAAATGCTGCCTTTCAATATCGGGGCATCCCTCCATATCGGCGACAGTTCTTGCCACTTTTAACAGGCGCTGCCATGCGCGAATGGAAAGCCCAAACCTTTGCAACGTCTCTTCCAGCCAGCCTGCGTCTTCGGTTTTAAGGGGGCAACACTGGCGTATACCCGTGTTATCAAGACGCGCGTTGAGCCTGCCCTGACGCGCGTACTGCCGCTCCTGTGCAGCAATAACCCGTTCGCGTACCTGCGTTGTACTTTCACCTCTGGCATCGGGGTGTCGAAGTAGCCCAGGCGGAGGAAGAGGGATCTCAAGAGATAAATCAAACCGGTCGAGAAAAGGGCCGGAGAGTTTTCCCAGATAGCGCAGCGTCTGCTCGGGCGTCGAACGGTTGTGGTTGCCCTGGTAATGCCCTGTCGGGCTGGGGTTCATTGCCGCAACCAGCTGAAATTTAGCGGGATAGCTAATTTTGGCTCGCGTGCGGGAGATATGAATCTCTCCCGACTCTATCGGCTCGCGCAGCGCATCCAGCACGCGCCGCTCAAATTCCGGCAGTTCATCCAGAAACAAAATGCCATTGTGTGCCAGCGAAATTTCACCTGGCCCCGGGATTGACCCGCCTCCCACCATCGCCGTGAGAGAGGCGCTATGGTGCGGCGATCGGAAAGGGCGGCGTCGCCACTGTTTGTGCAGGGATGTCGCATTGACCAGACTCAAAATAGCCGCGCTTTCGAGGGCTTCATGGTTGTTGAGCGGAGGCAGCAAACCGCTCAGCCTGCTTGCCAGCATGGTTTTACCCGTCCCGGGCGGGCCGACGAGCAAAAGATTATGTCCACCTGCAGCGGTAATCTCTAATGCTCGCTTCCCCTGCTCCTGGCCCAGGATGTCGCTCAGATCGTCTACGGGTGCCGGCAGCGCGTCGTGACACTCTTCCGGCTCAGCCAGCTCGTGTCGTCCTTCCAGATACGCACAAACCTCCTGTAAATGCCCGGCGACCAGGCAGCCTTTCTCAGCAATGAGGCTAACTTCTGCCGCATTCTCATTCGCCACAATGATTTGCCGTCCTGCACGGATGGCTTCAAGCGCACCCGAGATCGCACCGGGAACGCCTCTTAGCGCGCCTGTAAGCGCCAGTTCACCGATGAACTCATACGAGCCTAACCTTGAGGCATTAAGCTGCTCAGAGGCGGCGAGAAGCGCGATAGCAATAGGTAAATCATATCGTCCGCCCTCCTTTGGCAAATCGGCTGGGGCGAGGTTGATAGTGATCTTCTTCGCCGGGAAGTTATAACCGCTATTGATAATTGCACTGCGCACCCGATCCCGTGCCTCTTTGACCGTCGTTTCCGGCAGGCCCACGAGCGTTAGCCCGGGTAAACCGTTGCTCAAATGCACCTCAACGGAAATGAGCGGAGCTTTCACGCCGAGCGCCGCGCGCGTATAGACAACTGACAGTGACATGACCCTACCTCCTGTCCGTTACTATGCACGCATCATGCGCCGCTTTTTAGCGTTCTTTCCCGACTTTTCGGCGCGTGTTCCGCCTTTTTGCCCTCTTGTTGTAAGCATTGCATCAATCTGGAATGCGCATCGTAGAAATGGTTGCTCATGCGCTTCGGCTCTAAAAACCGCCTAAAAAAAATGAAAAAAATTCATTTTGTATTTTCCTTATATAAAACAACGATTAATAAAAAAATAATTTGCGCGCTATCTAAATCAGCCATAAATAAATCTTGTGCTTATTTAAATAACTGTGGTAACTCTTTAGGTATTCCTTCGAACAAGAAGCCAAAAGAACTGAAAATGACAGCCCTTCTACGAGTGATTAGCCTGGTCGTGATTAGCGTGGTGGTGATTATTATCCCACCGTGCGGGGCTGCACTTGGACGAGGAAAGGCTTAGAAATCAAGCCTTAACGAACTAAGACCCCCGCACCGAAAGGTCCGGGGGTTTTTTTATGACTAAAAAACGTTAACGAGGAGCAGACAATGAGAATTAGCACAAAATTCTGTTTCTCCCGATTTATGACGGGGAACTAACTATGAACGGGGCACAGTGGGTGGTACATGCGTTGCGCGCGCAGGGAGTCGAAACGATATTCGGATATCCGGGTGGCGCAATTATGCCGATTTACGATGCATTGTATGACGGCGGCGTGGAACACCTGCTGTGTCGCCATGAGCAGGGCGCGGCAATGGCGGCCATTGGCTATGCACGCGCTACGGGTAAAACCGGCGTCTGCATGGCGACATCCGGCCCGGGTGCCACCAACCTGATCACCGGCCTGGCCGACGCACTGCTCGATTCTGTTCCCGTTGTGGCGATCACCGGCCAGGTGGCTTCGCCGTTCATCGGTACCGATGCCTTCCAGGAAGTGGATGTGCTCGGTCTGTCGCTGGCCTGCACCAAACACAGCTTTCTGGTTCAGTCGCTGGACGAGCTGCCGCGCGTGATGGCGGAAGCATTCGAGGTGGCAAACTCCGGTCGCCCGGGTCCGGTGCTGGTTGATATCCCGAAAGACATCCAGGTCGCTCAGGGTGAACTGGAGCCACACTTCTCCACGGTTGAAAGTGCCGATACGTTCCCACATGCCGCCATGGGCGAGGCTTGTGAAATGCTGGCTCAGGCCCAGCAGCCGATGCTGTACGTTGGTGGTGGCGTAGGCATGGCGCAGGCCGTTCCCGCCCTGCGTGAGTTCATCGCGGTGACGCAAATACCCGCCGCCTGCACGCTGAAAGGTCTGGGCGCGGTTGACGCAGACTACCCGTACTATCTGGGCATGTTGGGGATGCACGGCACCAAAGCAGCGAACCTGGCGGTGCAAGAGTGCGACCTGCTCATCGCCGTGGGCGCGCGTTTTGATGATCGCGTCACCGGCAAACTGAACACCTTCGCGCCGAACGCCAGGGTGATCCATATGGATATCGACCCGGCGGAGATGAACAAGCTGCGTCAGGCGCACGTTGCGCTGCAGAGCGATCTGAACGCACTGTTACCCGCTTTGCAGCAGCCGCTGGATATTAACGCATGGCGCCAGCACACCGCTGATATGCGTACTGAACACGCGTGGCGTTACGATCACCCAGGCGACGCCATCTACGCGCCGCTGCTGTTGAAACAGTTGTCCGACCGTAAACCCGCAGACAGCGTGGTCACCACCGACGTTGGCCAGCATCAGATGTGGTCGGCCCAGCACATGACCTATACGCGACCGGAAAACTTCATCACCTCCAGCGGGTTAGGCACCATGGGCTTTGGTCTGCCTGCCGCTGTGGGTGCTCAGGTTGCCCGTCCGAACGACACGGTTATCTGTATCTCCGGTGACGGCTCCTTCATGATGAACGTTCAGGAACTCGGCACCGTGAAGCGCAAGCAGTTGCCGCTGAAAATCGTGTTGCTCGATAACCAGCGTTTAGGCATGGTGCGTCAGTGGCAACAGCTGTTCTTCCAGGAGCGTTACAGCGAAACCACCCTGACCGATAACCCTGACTTCCTCACTCTGGCCAGCGCCTTTGGCATTCCCGGCCAGCACATCACCCGTAAAGACCAGGTTGAAGCGGCACTCGACACCATGCTGTCAAGCGAAGGGCCGTACCTGCTTCATGTCTCAATCGACGAACTTGAGAACGTCTGGCCGTTGGTACCGCCCGGTGCCAGTAACTCACAAATGCTGGAGAAATTATCATGATGCAACATCAGGTCGCCGTGCAGGCTCGCTTCAATCCGGAAACATTAGAACGCGTTTTGCGCGTGGTGCGTCACCGTGGCTTTCAGATCTGCTCCATGAACATGGAGACGGCCACCGACGCTCAGAACATCAGTATCGAATTAACCGTTGCCAGCCCGCGGTCGGTCGACTTACTGTTTAGTCAGTTATCAAAGCTGGTAGACGTTGCCCATGTTGCCATCTGCCAGAGCACAACCACATCACAACAAATCCGCGCTTGAGCGTGACAGGACGAAAAAATGACGACAAAAAAAGCTGATTACATTTGGTTCAACGGTGAGATGGTTCGTTGGGAAGACGCGAAAGTTCACGTGATGTCCCACGCGCTGCACTACGGCACCTCCGTGTTTGAAGGTATCCGTTGCTACGACTCTCACAAAGGGCCAGTGGTGTTCCGCCATCGCGAACACATGCAGCGTCTGCATGACTCAGCCAAAATTTATCGTTTCCCGGTCTCTCAGAGCGTGGATGAACTGATGGAAGCCTGCCGCGAGGTGATCCGCAAGAACAACCTGACCAGCGCCTATATTCGTCCGCTGGTGTTTGTGGGTGATGTGGGGATGGGCGTTAACCCGCCAGAGGGTTATACCACCGATGTGATCATTGCTGCGTTCCCGTGGGGCGCCTACCTGGGTGCCGAAGCGCTGGATCAGGGGATCGACGCAATGGTTTCTTCCTGGAACCGCGTGGCGCCCAACACCATCCCAACCGCCGCCAAAGCGGGCGGTAACTACCTCTCTTCTCTGCTGGTGGGTAGCGAAGCACGCCGCCACGGCTATCAGGAAGGTATCGCGCTGGATGTGAATGGCTACATCTCGGAAGGTGCGGGCGAAAACCTGTTTGAAGTCAAAGACGGCATTCTGTTCACGCCGCCGTTTACCTCTTCTGCGCTGCCGGGCATCACCCGCGATGCCATCATCAAGCTGGCGAAAGATCTGGGTATCGAAGTGCGCGAGCAGGTGCTCTCCCGCGAATCCCTGTACCTCGCCGATGAAGTGTTCATGTCCGGTACGGCGGCTGAAATCACGCCGGTTCGTAGCGTCGACGGCATTCAGGTGGGCGAAGGCCGCTGTGGCCCGGTCACCAAACGCATTCAGCAAGCCTTCTTTGGCCTGTTCACCGGTGAAACAGACGATAAATACGGCTGGTTGGATCAGGTTAATCACTAAATATAACTGTGGGGCGGCACGCACCGTCCCCTTTACGAGTCAGACGGGAGTAAATTAAGCATGCCTAAGTATCGTTCCGCCACCACCACCCACGGCCGTAATATGGCCGGTGCCCGCGCGCTGTGGCGCGCCACCGGGATGACCGACGCCGATTTCGGCAAGCCCATTATCGCCGTGGTTAACTCCTTCACCCAGTTTGTGCCGGGCCACGTACACCTGCGCGATCTCGGTAAACTGGTTGCCGAGCAAATTGAAGCCTCTGGCGGCGTGGCGAAAGAGTTCAACACCATTGCGGTGGATGATGGCATCGCGATGGGTCACGGGGGCATGCTTTATTCACTGCCGTCGCGCGAGCTGATCGCCGACTCGGTGGAGTACATGGTTAACGCCCACTGCGCCGATGCGATGGTTTGTATCTCCAACTGCGACAAAATCACCCCGGGGATGCTGATGGCCTCCCTGCGCCTGAACATTCCGGTGATCTTCGTCTCCGGCGGGCCGATGGAAGCGGGAAAAACCAAGCTGTCCGATAAAATCATCAAGCTCGACCTGGTCGACGCGATGATTCAGGGCGCGGACCCGAAAGTGTCTGACGAGCAGAGCGATCAGGTGGAACGTTCCGCATGTCCGACCTGCGGCTCGTGTTCCGGGATGTTCACCGCTAACTCCATGAACTGCCTGACCGAAGCGCTGGGCCTGTCCCAGCCGGGCAACGGCTCGCTGCTGGCAACCCACGCCGACCGCAAACAGCTGTTCCTCAATGCGGGCAAGCGCATCGTGGAGCTGACCAAACGCTACTACGAGCAGGACGACGCCAGCGCGCTGCCGCGCAACATCGCCAGCAAAGCCGCGTTTGAGAATGCCATGACCCTGGATATCGCCATGGGCGGTTCCACCAACACCGTTCTGCACCTGCTGGCCGCCGCGCAGGAAGCCGAGATTGACTTCACCATGAGCGATATCGACAAGCTGTCGCGCAAGGTGCCGCAGTTGTGCAAAGTTGCGCCAAGCACCCAGAAGTACCACATGGAGGACGTTCATCGTGCCGGTGGCGTGCTGGGTATTCTGGGCGAGCTGGATCGCGCCGGGCTGCTTAACCGCGACGTGAAAAACGTGCTTGGCCTGACGCTGCCGCAGTCGCTGGAGCAATACGACGTGATGCTGACCAAAGACGACGCGGTGAAGAACATGTTCCGCGCCGGTCCGGCAGGCATTCGTACCACGCAGGCGTTCTCGCAGGATTGCCGCTGGGATACGCTGGATGACGATCGCGCCGAAGGCTGCATTCGCTCGCTGGAGCACGCCTACAGCAAAGACGGCGGGCTGGCCGTGCTGTACGGTAACTTCGCGGAAAACGGCTGCATCGTGAAAACCGCAGGCGTGGATGACAGCATCCTGAAATTCACCGGTCCGGCAAAAGTGTACGAAAGCCAGGACGATGCGGTGGAAGCCATTCTCGGTGGCAAAGTGGTTGCCGGCGACGTGGTGGTGATCCGCTACGAAGGGCCAAAAGGCGGCCCGGGCATGCAGGAGATGCTTTACCCAACCACCTTCCTGAAATCCATGGGCCTCGGTAAAGCCTGCGCGCTGATCACCGACGGCCGTTTCTCCGGCGGGACATCCGGTCTCTCCATTGGCCACGTATCGCCGGAAGCGGCAAGCGGCGGCAACATTGCGATCATCGAAGATGGCGATCTGATTGAGATCGACATTCCAAACCGCGGCATTCAGCTCAAGCTCAGCGACCAGGAGATTGCCGCGCGTCGTGAAGCGCAGGATGCACGCGGCGACAAAGCCTGGACGCCGAAAGATCGCCAGCGTGAAGTCTCCTTCGCCCTGCGTGCTTATGCGAGCCTTGCCACTAGTGCAGACAAAGGCGCGGTACGCGATAAATCGAAACTTGGGGGCTAATAATGGCCGAGTCACAACCCTTATCTGCCGCCCCCGAGGGGGCGGAATATCTGAGGGCGGTGCTGCGCGCGCCGGTCTATGAGGCCGTGCAGGTTACGCCTTTGCAGAAAATGGAAAAACTCTCTTCGCGCCTGGATAACGTGATTCTGGTGAAACGCGAAGATCGGCAGCCGGTGCACAGCTTCAAGCTGCGCGGTGCCTACGCGATGATGGCCGGGCTGACAGACGAGCAAAAAGCGCGCGGCGTGATCACCGCGTCGGCAGGTAACCACGCGCAGGGCGTGGCGTTCTCCTCGGCCCGTCTGGGGCTGAAAGCGCTGATCGTGATGCCGGTTGCCACAGCCGATATCAAAGTCGACGCGGTGCGCGGTTTCGGCGGCGAGGTGCTGCTCCACGGCGCTAATTTTGACGAAGCCAAGGCCAAAGCGATTGAGCTGGCGCAGCAGCAGGGGTTTACCTGGGTGCCGCCGTTCGATCACCCGATGGTCATCGCCGGGCAGGGCACGCTGGCGCTGGAGTTGCTCCAGCAGGATGCCCATCTTGACCGCGTGTTCGTGCCGGTGGGCGGCGGCGGTCTGGCGGCGGGCGTGGCCGTGCTGATCAAACAGCTGATGCCGCAGATCAAAGTCATCGCCGTTGAAGCGGAAGACTCAGCCTGCCTGAAGGCGGCGCTGGACGCCGGGCATCCGGTGGATCTGCCGCGCGTCGGGCTGTTTGCCGAGGGCGTGGCCGTCAAACGCATTGGCGATGAAACATTCCGTCTCTGCCAGGAATATCTCGACGATATCGTTACGGTTGATAGCGATGCTATCTGCGCGGCGATGAAAGATCTCTTTGAGGACGTTCGCGCCGTGGCGGAGCCTTCCGGCGCGCTGGCGCTGGCGGGAATGAAAAAATACATCGTCCAGCACACCATTCGCGGCGAGCGTCTGGCGCACGTGCTTTCCGGAGCCAACGTGAACTTCCACGGTCTGCGCTACGTATCCGAGCGCTGCGAGCTGGGCGAGCAGCGTGAAGCGTTGCTGGCGGTGACCATTCCGGAGGAGAAGGGCAGCTTCCTGAAGTTTTGCCAGCTGCTGGGCGGCCGGGCGGTGACGGAGTTCAACTACCGTTTCGCCGATGCCAAAGACGCCTGTATTTTTGTTGGCGTGCGCCTGAGCCGTGGCCTGGAAGAACGAAAAGAGATCCTCAGCCTGCTGCACGAGGGGGGATATAGCGTGGTGGATCTGTCCGACGATGAAATGGCGAAGCTGCACGTGCGCTACATGGTCGGCGGACGTCCGTCCAAGCCGCTGCGGGAACGCCTGTTCAGCTTCGAGTTTCCGGAATCGCCGGGCGCATTGCTCAAGTTCCTGCACACGCTGGGCACGCACTGGAACATCTCCCTGTTCCACTACCGCAGCCACGGCACCGACTACGGTCGCGTGCTGGCGGCGTTCGAGCTGGGCGAGCACGAGCCGGATTTCGAAACGCGGCTGAACGAGCTGGGCTATGAGTGTCACGACGAAACGCACAACCCGGCGTTCAGGTTCTTCCTCGCAGGGTAAGCGGAGCGTAGGTCGGGTCAGCGTAGCGCCACCCGGCTTTAGTGATTGGGCAGTATCTTCCAGAACGCATCAATAAGCGGCTCATGCAGCCGCTTTTTTTGTGCGCACACGCCAAGCTCGAACGGCGTTTTCTCGTCGCTGCGCTCCAGAATCATCACGCGGTTGCGCACCGGTTCCGGGCTGTTCTCCAGCACCACCTCCGGGAGCAGCGCCACGCCGCAGCCCAGCGCCACCATCGAAACCATCGCCTCATGCCCGCCAACCGTCGCGTAGATTGACGGGTTGCTGATCTTCTGGCGACGGAACCACAGCTCTATGCGGCGGCGCACCGGCCCCTGATCGGCCATGATAAACGGCACCGTTGACCAGTCCGGTTTTTCCACCGACACCTGATTACGCACCGGGCAGGGCAGCGCGGGGGCAATCAACACCACGGCCAGGTTCTCGAGCATAGAGAACGCCACCGCGCCCGGCAGGGTTTCCGGTTTGCCCGCAATGGCCAGATCGGCTTCGCCCGTCACCACTTTTTCCATTGCGTCGGCAGCATCACCCGTCGTGAGCTTAATTTCCACCGACGGATGTTCCGCGCGGAAACGGTCAAGGATCGGCGGCAGGTGGCTATAGGCGGCGGTTACCGAACAGAATATGTGAAGCTCCCCGGAAAGAGACGGCCCCTGCTGGTCGATAGTGTGCCGCAGCTGTTGGTACTGCAGCAGCGTTTGCTGGGCAAACACGCGCAGCTCTTCCCCGGCTTCGGTGAGAGTGACGGTGCGGTTATCGCGGACAAACAGGGGCTGGCCGAGGTCTTCCTCAAGCCGCTGGATCTGGCGCGACAGCGTGGAAGGACTGACGTGCATCGCGCGGGCACTGCGGCCAAAGTGACGGCTTTCCGCCAGGTGCAGGAACATTTTCAGATCGCGTAAATCCATGAATACCCATCCCCCGATTTACATTGCAAATACTGCAACGTGACGTTGTGAATATATCAATTTCCGCAATAAATTTCCTGTTGTAATGTGGGTACATTCTCGCTGAAAGGCGAACCGAACAATAAGACACACAACATCACGAGGTATCACCCATGGCTAACTACTTTAATACACTGAACTTGCGCCAGCAGCTGGCGCAGCTGGGCAAATGCCGCTTTATGGGGCGCGAAGAATTTGCCGATGGCGCGAGCTACCTTCAGGGTAAAAAAGTGGTCATCGTCGGCTGTGGCGCACAGGGCCTGAACCAGGGGCTGAACATGCGTGACTCCGGTCTGGATATCTCCTACGCCCTGCGCAAAGAAGCGATTGCCGAAAAGCGCGCGTCCTGGCGTAAAGCAACCGAAAACGGCTTCAAAGTGGGCACGTATGAAGATCTGATCCCGCAGGCGGATCTGGTGGTTAACCTGACGCCAGACAAACAGCACTCTGACGTGGTGCGTGCCGTACAGCCGCTGATGAAAGATGGCGCGGCGCTGGGTTACTCCCATGGCTTCAACATCGTGGAAGTGGGCGAGCAGATCCGCAAAGACATCACCGTCGTGATGGTGGCACCGAAGTGCCCGGGTACCGAAGTGCGTGAAGAGTACAAACGTGGCTTCGGCGTACCGACGCTGATCGCGGTTCACCCGGAAAACGATCCGAAAGGCGAAGGCATGGCGATTGCCAAGGCATGGGCAGCGGCCACTGGCGGCCACCGTGCGGGCGTGCTGGAATCCTCCTTCGTTGCAGAAGTGAAATCTGACCTGATGGGTGAGCAAACCATTCTGTGCGGTATGCTGCAGGCCGGTTCTCTGCTGTGCTTCGACAAGCTGGTGGAAGAGGGTACGGACCCGGCATACGCCGAAAAACTGATTCAGTTCGGCTGGGAAACCATCACCGAAGCGCTGAAGCAGGGCGGTATCACGCTGATGATGGATCGTCTGTCCAACCCGGCAAAACTGCGTGCTTATGCGCTGTCTGAACAGCTGAAAACCATCATGGCTCCGCTGTTCCAGAAACATATGGACGACATCATCTCCGGTGAGTTCTCTTCCGGTATGATGGCCGACTGGGCGAACGACGATAAAAACCTGCTGACCTGGCGTGAAGAGACCGGTAAAACCGCCTTTGAAACCGCCCCGCAGTTTGACGGCAAAATCAGCGAGCAGGAGTACTTCGATAAAGGCGTTCTGATGATCGCGATGGTGAAAGCGGGCGTTGAGCTGGCGTTTGAAACCATGGTGGATTCCGGCATCATCGAAGAGTCTGCGTACTACGAATCACTGC
Organism: Enterobacter sp. V87_3; assembly: GCF_029967835.1. Lineage (NCBI taxonomy): Bacteria > Pseudomonadati > Pseudomonadota > Gammaproteobacteria > Enterobacterales > Enterobacteriaceae > Enterobacter > Enterobacter sp. V87_3. Next base: position 12,256 of record NZ_JASCAM010000016.1, read on the forward strand.
ACGAACTGCCGCTGATCGCGAACACCATCGCCCGTAAGCGTCTGTATGAAATGAACGTGGTTATCTCGGATACCGCTGAATACGGTAACTACCTGTTCTCTTACGCCTGCGTACCGCTGCTGAAAGAGTTCATGACCACCCTGCAGGCGGGCGATCTGGGCAAAGCGATTGCGGAAGGTGCGGTAGATAACGCACAGCTGCGTGACGTGAACGAAGCCATTCGTAGCCACGAGATCGAGAAAGTGGGCCAGAAGCTGCGCGGCTACATGACCGATATGAAGCGTATTGCGGTAGCGAGTTAACCCTCTTGTCGGGTGGCGCTTCGCTTACCCGACCTACAAAAACGTAAATGCAGGCCGGGTAAGGCGCAGTCGCCACCCGGCTTTTTATTTGCGATACAACACTTTAATGACGTGGTAGCCAAACTGCGTGTGCAGTGGACCCGTAGGCTCCAGCACCGGGCAGGAGAAAACCACTTTATCGAACGCCGGAACCATCTGGCCCTGACGGAATTCACCCAGGTCGCCGCCGCGTTTGCCTGACGGACAAATCGAGTGTTTCTTTGCCAGCTTGCCGAAGTCGGCGCCGTTTTTAAGCTGTTCAAGAAGATCCTGTGCCAGTTTCTCTTCTTTAACAAGGATATGCAGTGCTGCTGCTGTTTTTGCCATGATCGTGCCTTGAGTCAACGAGTTTACGCTCGGTATACTACCACGCGTTTTTCCTCCTCTCCCGACTTTCATTGAGCGATCCTTATGCGTTTAAACCCCGGACAACAACAAGCCGTCGAATTTGTCACCGGACCCTGCCTGGTGCTGGCGGGGGCGGGATCCGGTAAAACCCGCGTCATTACCAATAAAATTGCCCATCTTATCCGTGGCTGTGGCTATCAGGCGCGGCATATCGCGGCGGTGACCTTTACCAATAAAGCGGCACGCGAGATGAAAGAGCGCGTGGGCCAGACGCTGGGGCGCAAAGAGGCGCGCGGCCTGATGATCTCCACCTTCCACACGCTGGGGCTGGACATCATCAAGCGCGAGTATGCGGCGCTGGGGATGAAGTCTAATTTCTCGCTCTTCGATGACACCGATCAGGTGGCCTTGCTCAAAGAGCTGACCGAAGGGCTGATCGAGGATGACAAAACCGTTCTCCAGCAGCTGATCTCGACGATCTCCAACTGGAAAAACGATCTGATGACGCCGTCGCAGGCAGCGGCGATCGCCAAAGGCGAACGGGATCGCATCTTCGCGCACTGCTACGGTCTGTACGATGCGCACATGAAAGCCTGTAACGTACTGGATTTCGACGATCTGATCCTGCTGCCTACGCTGCTGTTGCAGCGCAATGAAGAGGTACGCGAGCGCTGGCAGAATAAAATCCGCTACCTGCTGGTGGATGAATATCAGGATACCAACACCAGCCAGTACGAACTGGTGAAGCTGTTGGTCGGGCAGCGGGCGCGTTTTACCGTCGTGGGCGATGACGATCAGTCTATCTACTCCTGGCGCGGCGCACGTCCGCAAAACCTGGTGCTGCTGAGCAAAGATTTTCCGGCGCTGCAGGTGATTAAGCTGGAGCAGAACTACCGTTCGTCCGGGCGCATCCTGAAGGCGGCAAACATTCTGATCGCCAATAACCCGCACGTGTTTGAAAAGCGTCTCTTCTCCGAGCTGGGCTACGGCACGGAGCTGAAGGTGCTTAGTGCCAACAATGAAGAGCATGAAGCGGAGCGCGTCACCGGCGAGCTGATCGCCCATCACTTCGTGAATAAAACCGAATATAAGGATTACGCGATCCTCTATCGCGGCAACCACCAGTCCCGCGTCTTTGAAAAGATGCTGATGCAGAACCGCATTCCGTACAAAATCTCGGGCGGTACCTCGTTCTTCTCCCGCCCGGAAATCAAAGACCTGCTGGCCTATCTACGTGTACTGACCAACCCGGATGACGACAGCGCCTTCCTGCGTATCGTGAACACGCCGAAGCGCGAAATCGGCCCGGCAACGCTGCAAAAACTCGGCGAATGGGCGATGACGCGCAGTAAAAGTATGTTTACCGCCAGCTTCGATATGGGCCTGAGCCAGACGCTCACCGGGCGCGGCTACGACAACTTAACCCGCTTTACCCACTGGCTTGGCGAGGTGCAGCGGCTGGCGGAACGCGAACCCGTCGCCGCGGTGCGCGATCTGATCCACGGTATTGATTACGAATCCTGGCTCTATGAAACGTCCGCCAGCCCGAAGGCAGCAGAGATGCGGATGAAAAACGTTAACCAGCTGTTCAGCTGGATGACGGAAATGCTGGAAGGCTCGGAGATTGACGAGCCGATGACCCTGACGCAGGTGGTCACCCGCTTTACGCTGCGCGATATGATGGAGCGCGGCGAGAGCGAAGAGGAGGCCGATCAGGTTCAGCTGATGACGCTGCACGCCTCTAAAGGGCTGGAGTTCCCGTATGTTTATCTGGTGGGGATGGAAGAGGGGTTACTGCCGCACCAGAGCAGCATTGACGAAGACAACGTCGATGAAGAACGTCGTCTGGCCTACGTGGGCATTACGCGTGCTCAGAAAGAGCTGGTCTTTACGCTTTGCAAAGAGCGCCGACAGTACGGCGAGCTTGTCCGCCCGGAGCCGAGCCGTTTCCTGCTGGAGCTGCCGCAGGATGACCTGATCTGGGAGCAGGAGCGCAAGGTCATCACGGCTGAAGAGCGAATGCATAAAGGTCAGGCTAACGTGGCGAATATCCGCGCCATGCTGGCGAAAGCCAAAGAGAAGGGATGAAGCCGGGAGAATGGTAGGCCGGGCAAGCGCAGCGCCGCCCGGCGATGTTCGATAACCTTACTTAACCTCAAGCACCCAGTGAACGTAGCTCTGCCACTGGCACTCCTGTTCAATCAGCTCTGCACCCAGCGGATGATTATCCAGCCATTTTTCCGGCAGCGTCAGGATCAGTTTTTCATCTTCGACGTCAAGCGTAGTGGCGGGAAGCACATCATCACGACGGCGGCTGGCAAACAGGATCGCCAGACGCAGCAAGCGGCAAAGATGTTCTGCCACGCGCGGCGGAACGGCGTTTTGCTGGTGGAGCGAGGAGAGATCGACGGCGTTTGTCTGGTTCAGGAGCAGCGTCGCCAGGAGTTTTTTCTGCGCGGGGGTAAAGCCCGGCAAATCCAGGTTACGCACCAGCCAGGCAGCATGCAGCGGTGCCTGCTTGTACTCAACGCTCAGCCCAATCTCATGCAGCGCGCAGGCGCTGAGCAGCAGTTCGCGGCTTAACGGTTCAATATCCCAGCTCTGATTTACTCGATCGGCAAAAAGCGAGGCCAGCTGCGCCACGCGACCGGCCTGCTCGGCATCAACGATAAAGCGGCGCTGCACGTTGCGAAGCGTACGGCTGCGAATATCCTGATCGACGGACAGGTGCAGCATCCCGTAAACCAGCCCTTCACGCAGTGCGCCGCCGGCCAGCGTCATACACTGGATATTCAGCTCGGTGAAAATGGCGATCAGAATAGCCAGCCCGCTCGGGAAGACCAGCGCGCGTTCGAGCGTCAGACCTTCAATTTCGAGCTCTTCAAGGCGACCGCACTGGATAGCTCGCTGTTTGAGCTGCTGGAGTTTGGCAAGCGTGATCCGCTCGTCCATCCCCTGAGCCATCATGATTTCCTGCAGCGCCTGCACGGTACCCGAGGCACCCACGCAGACTTTCCAGCCGTGATAGCGCAGCTCTTCCATCACCGGGCGCAGCACTTCACGGGCGGCGTTTTCAGCCTCGTCGAAGTTCTCTTTTGCGAGATTGCGATCGGTAAAGTAGCGTTCAAGCCAGGTGACGCAACCCATCGACAGGCTGAAAAGCGAGGTGGCCTGCGCGCCCGTGCCGGTGACCAGTTCGGTACTGGCACCGCCGATATCCACCACCAGACGGCGATCGTCGCCGCCGGTCGTATGGGCCACTCCCTGATAAATCAGACGGGCTTCTTCCTCACCGCTAATAACCTGCACCGGACAGCCGAGGATCTCCTGCGCTTTGGCAATAAAATCCACGGCGTTCACCGCCAGGCGAAGCGTTGCCGTCGCGACAACGCGGATTTGCGCGTGCGGGATATCCTGCAGACGTTCAGCAAAGAGACGCAGACACTGCCAGCCACGTTCCATGGCTTCAGCAGAGAGATGGTTATCGCTGCTCAGGCCCGCCGCGAGACGGACCTTGCGCTTGATGCGGGTGAGCGTTTGTATGCTTCCCGCTACCTCGCGCACAACCAGCATATGAAAACTATTCGAACCGAGATCTATTGCTGCATAGAGCGAGGTAGAACTCATACACTTCATCCTTCACGCTGCCTCATCGTTGGCTGCGCCAGCTCACACCTGTCACTTACTGAAGTAAGCGCCAGGAGATCCGCAGACTTGCCGCCTTGATGCATCATGAATGATTTTGTGTATGGCATAATTTCTTAACCTGAACGACGACGATTACGCGGTGCGCCGGAACGACGCGGACCGTTGCCTGGACGGGCGCGGGTCAGGCGCTTCGGCGGCGGCAATTCGCTTAACAGCGCATCCGGGTTGTACTTGCTCTGCGGGATAGAGTGACCGATATAGGTCTCAATCGCCGGGAGATTCAGCGCATACTCTTCGCACGCCAGGCTAATGGAGTGACCGCTTGCGCCAGCACGACCGGTACGACCGATACGGTGAACGTAATCTTCACAATCGTCCGGCAGGTCATAGTTAAAGACGTGCGTCACGGCTGGGATGTGCAGGCCGCGTGCGGCAACGTCGGTAGCGACCAGAATATCGAGATCGCCACGGGTAAATTCTTCGAGAATACGCAGACGTTTTTTCTGCGCAACGTCGCCGGTCAACAGGCCAACGCGGTGACCGTCTGCAGCCAGGTGGCCCCAGATATCTTCACAGCGGTGCTTGGTATTGGCGAAGATAATGGCGCGATCTGGCCACTCTTCTTCAATCAGCGTTTGCAGCAGACGCATTTTCTCTTCATTAGAAGGATAGAAAAGCTCTTCTTTAATACGGTGGCCCGTTTTCTGTTCCGGTTCCACTTCGACATATTCGGCGTTGTTCATTTGCTCGAACGCCAGCTCGCGTACGCGGTAAGAAAGGGTCGCGGAGAACAGCATGTTCAGGCGCTGGTTTGCCGCAGGCATGCGACGGAACAACCAACGGATATCTTTAATGAAGCCCAGATCGTACATACGGTCCGCTTCATCCAGCACCACAACCTGAATTGCGCCGAGGTTGATGTGGTTCTGTTTGGCATAGTCGATAAGACGACCGGTAGTACCAATGAGGATATCTACGCCGCTTTCCAGCACTTTCAGCTGTTTATCGTAGCCGTCGCCGCCGTAGGCAAGGCCAAGCTTCAGGCCGGTAGACTGCGCCAGCGGTTCCGCATCTGCGTGGATCTGTACCGCCAGTTCTCGCGTCGGAGCCATAATGAGCGCGCGCGGCTGGTTAACTTTGCGGTCTGCAATTGCGGGATGAGAAAGTAAATAATGAAACGTTGACGTTAAGAACGCCATCGTTTTGCCAGTACCGGTTTGCGCCTGCCCCGCAACATCGCGACCGGCCAGCGTCAGCGGCAGGGCGAGAGCCTGAATAGGCGTGCAGTTATGAAAGCCTTTAGTTTCAAGGGCTTCGATCACCTTTGGGTGCAGGGCGAAGTCGGAAAACTTCTGTTCTGTTAAATGTGTTTTGCTCATAGTGTGGTAGAATATCAGCTTACTATTGCTTTACGAAAGCGTATCCGGTGAAATAAAGTCAACCTTTAGTTGGTTATTGCGACATCAACACGTCGTTGATGCGGGCGAAACCAACGTACCAGGCTTATTCCTGTGGAGTTATATATGAGCGATAAAATTATTCACCTGACTGACGACAGTTTTGACACGGACGTACTTAAGGCTGACGGGCTGATCCTCGTCGATTTCTGGGCTGAATGGTGTGGTCCTTGCAAAATGATCGCCCCGATTCTGGATGAGATCGCTGACGAGTATCAGGGCAAACTGACCGTTGCCAAGCTGAACATCGACCAGAACCCGGGTACCGCGCCGAAATACGGCATCCGCGGCATTCCAACCCTGCTGCTGTTCAAAAACGGTGAAGTGGCGGCGACCAAAGTGGGCGCACTGTCCAAAGGTCAGCTGAAAGAGTTCCTGGACGCCAACCTGGCGTAAGGTTTCTCGGCTGCGCGTCCAGAGCGCCTAATCCTAATATTGTGTGGATCTCTGGACGCCCGGCTTTAGTCGTGCTAAGTTAGCTATGACTTCGTTTTAAACATATCTGTTGTTTGAATCTTGTTTTACCCGATACTTCCCGTTGTTGACACAAACAGTGCGTGAAGTTGCTAAATTCCGGGCTTGTCACTCAATCCGTCTTGTCGTTTCAGTTCTGCGTTCTTTCCCTGTGACCAGACAGCGTACAGACATGAGTTGATGGCCGCTAAACAGGCATGGATGACCCTGCCATACCATTCACATTATTAAGTTCGAGAATCACCCCGAGTTTAAGAACCCACACCATTATGAATCTTACCGAATTAAAGAACACGCCGGTTTCTGAGCTGATCACTCTCGGCGAAAATATGGGGCTGGAAAACCAGGCTCGTATGCGCAAGCAGGACATCATTTTCGCCATCCTGAAGCAGCACGCTAAGAGTGGCGAAGATATCTTTGGCGACGGTGTGCTGGAGATATTGCAAGACGGATTTGGTTTCCTCCGTTCTGCAGACAGCTCCTACCTCGCCGGCCCTGACGACATCTACGTATCCCCTAGCCAAATCCGCCGTTTCAACCTCCGCACTGGTGACACCATTTCAGGTAAGATTCGTCCTCCAAAAGAGGGTGAACGTTACTTTGCGCTGTTGAAAGTGAATGAAGTTAACTACGACAAACCTGAAAACTCGCGTAACAAGATCCTCTTCGAGAACTTAACGCCGCTGCACGCGAACTCTCGCCTGCGCATGGAACGTGGTAACGGTTCAACCGAAGACTTAACGGCGCGTGTACTGGATCTGGCCTCTCCAATTGGCCGTGGCCAGCGTGGCCTGATTGTCGCGCCGCCTAAAGCGGGTAAAACTATGCTGCTGCAGAACATTGCGCAGAGCATTGCTTACAATCACCCGGACTGCGTGCTGATGGTGCTGCTGATTGACGAACGTCCGGAAGAAGTGACCGAGATGCAGCGTCTGGTGAAAGGCGAAGTTGTGGCTTCTACCTTTGACGAACCAGCATCTCGCCACGTTCAGGTTGCAGAAATGGTTATCGAGAAGGCGAAACGCCTGGTTGAGCACAAGAAAGACGTGATCATCCTGCTCGACTCCATCACCCGTCTGGCGCGTGCGTACAACACCGTCGTACCGGCTTCCGGTAAAGTGCTGACCGGTGGTGTGGATGCGAACGCCCTGCACCGTCCGAAGCGTTTCTTCGGGGCGGCACGTAACGTGGAAGAGGGCGGCAGCCTGACCATCATCGCAACCGCGCTGATCGACACCGGTTCAAAGATGGATGAAGTGATTTACGAAGAATTTAAAGGTACAGGTAACATGGAACTGCACCTTTCTCGTAAAATCGCGGAAAAACGCGTCTTCCCGGCTATCGACTACAACCGTTCCGGTACCCGTAAAGAAGAGCTGCTCACCACTCAGGAAGAGCTGCAGAAAATGTGGATCCTGCGCAAAATCATTCACCCAATGGGCGAAATCGACGCAATGGAATTCCTCATTAATAAGCTGGCGATGACCAAAACTAACGACGATTTCTTCGATATGATGAAACGCTCGTAACGTAAATATTCCCAGCAAACGCCACGTTTTTACGTGGCGTTTTTCTTTTATGGACTATACGCTATTACCAATGACTCCCAATTTTGACCTGTCGGTGCGACAATAAGATAATTCGCACAGTAAAAACATTAATAGACTGAATAATAAACAAATGGAGTTGCAAGAGATGTGCTTTATGCCTTCTGGCCCGGCGCCATCATGGTTATACTCCCTTGACTGACATTTGTTGAGAAAATCCATTGTGAACCTACTCGATACGTTTACTGAACTAACCAGTATTTTTTTGTTCACCACCTGCTTTTTGTTTCTTGCGCGCAAGGTGGCAAAATACCTGGGGTTAGTGGATAAACCCAACTTCCGCAAACGCCATCAAGGGATGATCCCGTTGGTGGGTGGTATCTCCGTTTTTGCAGGTATCTGCTTCGCTTTCGCTGTTACCGATTACTACATTCCTCATGCCAGACTTTATCTCATCTGCGCGACGGTTCTGGTTGTCGTGGGGGCGCTCGACGATCGATATGATATCAGCGTAAAAATTCGGGCCTTCGTTCAGGCTGCCGTGGGTATCGCTATGATGGTTGTGGCTAAACTTCATTTAGGCAGTCTGGGCTACATTTTTGGATCCTGGGAGTTGGTGCTGGGCCCGTTCGGTTACTTCCTCACGCTCTTTGCCGTGTGGGTAGCCATTAATGCCTTCAATATGGTCGATGGGATAGATGGTCTTCTGGGAGGGCTATCCTGTGTCTCGTTTGCAGCTATAGGGATGATTTTATGGTTCGATGGTCAATACAGCCTTGCGATGTGGTGCTTTGCCATGATTGCAGCCATTCTGCCTTATATCCTTTTAAATCTCGGCGCATTGGGCCGTCGCTATAAAGTCTTTATGGGCGATGCGGGCAGCACGTTCATCGGTTTTACGATCATATGGGTTTTGCTGGAAACTACGCAGGGTAAAACTCACCCGATTAGCCCTGTCACCGCGCTGTGGATTATTGCCATTCCGCTGATGGACATGGTGGCAATTATGTATCGCCGCCTGCGCAAAGGAATGAGTCCCTTCTCTGCCGACAGGCAACATATTCATCATCTGATCATGCGCGCGGGATTTACTTCTCGTCAGGCTTTCATGCTTATTACTCTGGCGGCTGCTATCCTTGCGAGCATTGGCGTTGCAGCGGAATACGCCCACTTTATTCCTGAATGGGTAATGTTGGTATTGTTCTTGCTAGCGTTTTCTTTGTATGGCTACTGCATTAAACGTGCATGGAGGGTTGCGCGTTTCATTAAGCGTATTAAACGCAGGATGCGTCGAAATAGTGGCAATAATCCAACTTTAACTAAATAAACTGGGATTGTGATGACTCAACCGTTGGCAGGAGCAAAATCAGAGATGAACGAGAATGAGCTGGATATTCGTGGCTTGTTTCGCGTTTTATGGGCGGGCAAACTGTGGATTGTTGGAACAGCATTAGGTTTTGCGCTAATTGCGCTTGCGTACACTTTCTTCGCAAAACAGGAGTGGAGCGCCACGGCGATAACAGATAGACCAACAGTTAACATGCTAGGTGGGTTCTATTCCCAGCAGCAGTTCCTGCGCAATCTGGATATCAAAGCGAACCTGGCCACGCCGGATCAGACGTCCGTTATGGATGAAGCCTACAAAGAGTTTGTCATGCAGCTGGCCTCATGGGATACGCGTCGTGATTTCTGGTCCCAGACCGATTACTACAAGCAACGCATGGTGGGCAACAGCAAGGCCGATGCCGCGCTGCTGGATGACATGATCAACAACATTCAGTTTATGCCGGGCGATATCCTGCGTAACGTTAACGACAGCGTGAAACTGATTGCGGAAACCGCGCCGGATGCCAATAACCTGCTTCGTCAGTACGTCGCTTTCGCCAGCCAGCGTGCGGCGAGCCACCTTAACGATGAGCTGAAAGGCGCATGGGCGGCGCGCACCATCCAGATGAAAGCGCAGGTTAAACGTCAGGAAGAGGTGTCAAAAGCCATTTTCACCCGTCGCGTCCATAACCTTGAGCAGGCGCTGAAAATTGCCGAACAGCGCAATATTTCCCGCAGCGAGACCGATGTGCCGGCTGACGAGCTGCCTGATTCCGAAATGTTCCTGCTGGGGCGTCCAATGCTCCAGGCGCGTCTTGAAAATCTCCAGGCCGTTGGCCCTGATTTTGACCTCGACTACGACCAGAACCGCGCCATGCTCAATACCCTGAACGTGGGCCCGACGCTGGATCCGCGTTTTCAGACCTATCGTTACTTAAGAACGCCTGAAGAACCTGTAAAACGCGATAGTCCGCGTCGCGCATTCCTGATGATCATGTGGGGGATTGTGGGCGCATTGACTGGCGCTGGCGTGGCGTTAACGCGTCGTCGCACTAATTATAAGAACGCCTAATCGAAGAGAATCGATGTGAAAGTACTTACCGTATTTGGCACCAGACCGGAGGCCATCAAGATGGCGCCTCTGGTCCATGCGCTGGCCAGGGATCCTGATATAGAAGTGAAAGTGTGCGTGACTGCCCAGCACCGTGAGATGCTCGATCAGGTTTTATCTCTCTTTTCTATTGTCCCGGATTACGACCTCAATATTATGAAACCGGGGCAAGGACTGACGGAGATCACCTGCCGGATTCTGGAGGGATTGAAACCGATTCTGGAGTCATATAAGCCTGACGTCGTCCTCGTGCATGGTGACACCACGACAACCGTGGCGACCAGCCTGGCGGCATTCTACCAACGCATTCCGGTCGGGCATGTTGAAGCGGGCCTGCGGACGGGCAATCTCTATTCACCGTGGCCGGAAGAGGCCAACCGCACGCTAACGGGCCACCTGGCGATGTATCACTTCGCGCCAACCGAAAACTCGCGCCAGAATCTGCTGCGTGAAAACATTACTGATAACAAAATCTTCGTGACCGGGAATACGGTCATTGATGCGCTGATTTGGGTGCGCGATCGGGTGCTGGAGAACAAAGACCTCCAGAGCGAGCTCGCCGCGCGCTATCCGTTTTTACATAACGGTAAAAAGACCATTCTGGTGACGGGCCACCGTCGCGAAAGCTTTGGTCAGGGTTTTGAGCAAATCTGCCATGCGCTGGCCGAAATTGCCGCGCAGAATGAAGATGTGCAGATTGTCTATCCGGTGCACCTCAACCCTAACGTCAGCGAGCCGGTAAACCGCATTCTGGGCCATGTCGAGAATGTCTTACTGATTGAACCACAGGACTACATGCCGTTCGTCTGGCTGATGAACCACGCCTGGCTGATCCTGACCGATTCCGGCGGCATTCAGGAAGAAGCGCCTTCGCTTGGCAAACCGGTGCTGGTGATGCGAGAAACCACGGAGCGTCCGGAGGCGGTGAAAGCGGGGACGGTACGTCTGGTCGGCACAGATCCGCAGCGTATCGTCGAAGAGGTCACACGCCTGTTACACGATGAAGAAGCGTACCAGGCGATGAGCAAAGCCCATAACCCGTACGGCGATGGGCAGGCCTGTGGTCGTATTTTGCATGCACTTAAACACAATCGGGTATCACTATGAGTTTTACTACCATCTCTGTCGTGGGTCTTGGTTATATTGGGCTGCCCACGGCGGCGGCCTTTGCCTCTCGTCAAAAGCAGGTTGTCGGCGTGGATATCAATGCGCGCGCGGTGGAAACCATCAACCGTGGCGAAATTCATATCGTGGAGCCGGATCTTGACCGCGTGGTGAAAGAGGCCGTCGATGGCGGCTTCCTGCGTGCCAGCACCACCCCCGTTGCGGCAGATGCGTATCTGATTGCGGTTCCAACGCCTTTCAAAGGCGACCATGAGCCTGATATGGCGTACGTCGAGGCCGCGGCCAAATCGATTGCGCCCGTGCTGAAAAAAGGCGCGCTGGTGATTCTGGAATCCACCTCGCCGGTAGGCGCAACCGAACAAATGGCGCAGTGGCTGGCGGACGCCCGCCCCGATCTGAGCTTCCCGCAGCAGGCCGGTGAACAGGCCGATATCAATATCGCCTACTGCCCGGAGCGCGTGTTGCCGGGCCAGGTCATGGTTGAACTGATTAAAAACGACCGCGTAATTGGCGGCATGACGTCCGCCTGTTCTGCACGCGCCAGCGAGCTGTACAAGATTTTCCTTGAAGGCGAATGCGTGGTGACCAACTCCCGCACCGCCGAGATGTGCAAGTTAACGGAAAACAGCTTCCGCGACGTCAACATCGCCTTTGCCAACGAACTGTCGCTGATTTGTGCCGTTCAGGGCATTAACGTGTGGGAGTTGATTAGCCTGGCGAACCGTCACCCGCGCGTGAATATCCTCCAGCCGGGTCCGGGCGTGGGCGGCCACTGTATCGCGGTAGACCCATGGTTTATCGTCGCGCAAAACCCGGACCAGGCGCGCCTGATCCGTACCGCGCGCGAAGTGAACGACAGTAAACCGCACTGGGTACTGAACCAGGTTAAAGCCACCGTGGCAGACTGTCTGGCAGAGAGCGGTAAACGCGCCAGCGAACTGAAAATCGCCTGCTTCGGCCTGGCCTTCAAGCCAAACATCGACGATCTGCGCGAAAGCCCGGCAATGGAAATTGCCGAAATGATTGCCGGATGGCACAGCGGTGAAACGCTGGTGGTGGAGCCAAACATCCATGAGCTGCCGGCAAAACTGGCAGGACACTGTACGCTGACCGCCTTAGACGCCGCGCTGGCAACGGCGGATGTGCTGGTGCTGCTGGTCGATCACAAAGACTTTAAAGCGATCGCTGGCGATGCCGTGCGCCAGCAGTATGTGGTTGATACCAAAGGTGTCTGGCGTTGAGTGAACTCTACGGCGCGCTTGAGTCTCTTCAGTGGGAAAGCACCTTTTTTGCGCTTCCTACGGCGATTGTCCGTCTGAGTGAAAATGCCCCTGCGCTCACCGAGATGGATTTCGCCGCCTGGGAACGGGTACAGGCTAAAATCCCGGCGGACCGCGCCGACCTGCTGGACGCGCTTCAGCAGCGCGGTTTCCGGCTGGTCGAAGGCGAGGTTGATCTCTCCCTGACGATCGCCCGCCACGCTTCGCCAGGCGCAGAAGTGGCGACAGAGCGGGATATCCCGGCGCTGCGCCAGCTGGCTGAGCAGGCGTTTGCCCGGAGCCGCTTTCGTGCGCCCTGGTATGCGCCCCAGGACAGCGGACGCTTTTACGCCCAGTGGATCGAGAATGCCGTCCGAGGCACATTCGACCACGTTTGTCTGGTTTTTCGCGCGGCGGGCGGCCAGATTCAGGGCTTTGTCTCGCTGCGTAAGTTGAATGAACATGACGCGCGTATCGGGCTGCTTGCCGGGCGCGGCATGGGAGAAAAACTGATGCAGGCCGCGCTGTACTGGGCGCAGCAACAGGAATGCTCGACGCTGCGGGTGGCGACCCAGATGGGCAACACCGCCGCGCTGAAACGTTATATTGCGAGTGGGGCCAACGTTGACGCCACCGCTTACTGGCTATACAGGTGACATGATGATCCCATTTAACGCCCCCCCCGTCGTCGGTACGGAACTCGACTACATGCAGTCTGCTATGGGCAGCGGCAAGCTCTGCGGTGACGGAGGCTTTACCCGTCGCTGCCAGCAGTGGATGGAACAGCGTTTCCACAGCGCCAAGGTGCTGCTGACGCCGTCCTGTACCGCCTCCCTGGAAATGGCGGCTCTGCTGCTGGATATCCAGCCCGGTGATGAAGTGATCATGCCGAGCTACACCTTCGTCTCCACGGCGAACGCGTTTGTCCTGCGCGGCGCCAAAATTGTGTTTGTCGATGTCCGCCCGGACACCATGAACATCGACGAATCGCTGATCGAAGCGGCGATCACCGACAAAACGCGGGTGATTGTGCCGGTTCACTACGCGGGCGTGGCCTGCGAAATGGACACGATCATGGCGATTGCCAAAAAGCATAATCTGTTCGTGGTGGAAGATGCCGCTCAGGGCGTGATGTCCACCTACAAAGGGCGTGCGTTGGGCACTATCGGCCATATCGGCTGCTTTAGCTTCCACGAAACCAAAAACTACACCGCCGGTGGCGAAGGGGGAGCGACGCTGATTAACGATCGCGCCCTGGTTGAACGCGCAGAAGTGATCCGCGAAAAAGGCACCAACCGCAGCCAGTTCTTCCGCGGGCAGGTAGACAAATACACCTGGCGCGATATCGGCTCCAGCTACCTGATGGCTGACCTTCAGGCTGCCTATCTTTGGGCGCAGCTCGAGGCGGCAGAGCGCATTAACCTGAAACGCCTCTCCCTGTGGCAAACCTATTACGACGCGCTGGAGCCACTGGCTAAAGCGGGGCGCATTGAGCTGCCGACCATCCCGGCGGATTGTGTCCACAATGCCCATATGTTCTACATCAAGCTGCGCGATAACGACGATCGCAGCGGCCTGATTGCCTGGCTGAAAGAGGCTGAAATTCTGGCAGTGTTCCACTACATTCCGCTGCACTCCAGCCCTGCCGGTGAAGCGTTTGGCGTGTTTGCCGGTGAAGACCGTTACACCACCAAAGAAAGTGAGCGTTTGCTTCGCTTGCCGCTCTTTTACAATCTTGAGCCAGTTAATCAACGTACGGTCATCAACACCCTTCTGAGTTATTTCGGCTGATATGTCTCTGGCAAAAGCATCGATGTGGACCGCTGCGTCCACACTCGTCAAAATTGGTGCCGGGTTACTGGTCGTCAAGCTGCTGGCCGTCTCCTTTGGCCCTTCCGGGGTCGGTCTGGCGGGTAACTTCCGCCAGCTGGTGACGGTGCTGGGTGTGCTGGCGGGGGCCGGGATATTCAACGGCGTGACCAAATACGTCGCACAGTACCATGATGATGCCGATAAATTGCGCACCGTCGTGGGCACCTCGTCCGCCATGGTACTGGGCTTTTCAACGCTGCTGGCTGCGGTATTTTTGCTGGCTGCGGCGCCCATCAGTCAGGGCCTGTTTGGACATACCCACTTCCAGGGGCTGATTCGCCTGGTTGCGCTGGTGCAGATGGGTATCGCCTGGGCGAACCTGCTGCTGGCGCTAATGAAGGGCTTCCGTGATGCCGCCGGAAACGCGCTGGCGCTAATCCTCGGCAGCATCATCGGCGTGATTGCCTACTACTTCTGCTATCGCCTGGGTGGCTATGAAGGGGCGCTGCTGGGGCTGGCGCTTGTGCCTGCGCTGGTGGTTATCCCGGCCGCATTTATGCTGATACGCAGAGGCGATATTCCTCTTCGTTACCTCAAGCCGCAGTGGGACAAGGTACTGGCTGGTCAGCTTGGGAAATTTACCCTGATGGTGCTCATTACGTCCGTCACGCTGCCCGTGGCCTACGTGATGATGCGAAACCTCCTCGCAGCGCACTACAGCTGGGATGAAGTGGGTATCTGGCAGGGCGTAAGCAGTATTTCCGACGCATACCTCCAATTTATAACGGCTTCCTTTAGCGTCTATTTGCTGCCAACCTTATCGCGCCTGACCGAAAAGAGAGACATTACCCGCGAGATTGTCCGCTCCCTGCGTTTTGTGTTACCCGCCGTCGCGGCCGCCAGTTTCACCGTCTGGCTCTTGCGTGATGTCGCCATCTGGCTGCTCTTCTCCGCGAAGTTTGCCGCCATGCGCGACCTGTTCGCGTGGCAGCTGATCGGTGATGTACTGAAAGTGGGTGCTTACGTTTTCGGTTATCTGGTGATTGCGAAAGCCTCGTTGCGGCTGTATATCCTGGCAGAGATTAGCCAGTTTGCGCTCCTGACGGCGTTCTCTCACTGGCTGATCCCAACCCAGGGTGCGCTGGGCGCCGCTCAGGCCTATATGGCAACCTATATCGTTTATTTCGCTGCCTGTTGCGGCGTATTTTTACTTTGGCGTAGACGCGCATGACTGCACTGATTCACATACTGGGGTCAGATATCCCACACCATAACCAGACCGTTCTGCGGTTCTTTAATGATGAACTGGCACCCGGCACGCCTGATGCACGCGAGTTTATGGTTGCAGGCCAGGATAGCGGCCTGAGCGCGGCGTGTCCGGCACTCAACATGACCTTCTGGCCGAACAAAGCGGCGCTGGCGAAGGCGGTGGTTGCCAAAGCCAAAGCGGATCGCGAGCAGCGCTTCTTCTTTCACGGACAGTTTAATACTGGTCTGTGGCTGGCGCTGCTGAGCGGTGGGATCAAGCCCTCTCAGTGCAGCTGGCATATCTGGGGTGCAGATCTCTACGAAGTGTCCCGTGGGTTGAAATTCCGCCTTTTCTATCCGCTACGCCGCATGGCGCAAGGGCGCGTAGGCTGCGTATTCGCTACCCGCGGCGATCTCAATTACTTTGCCAAACAGCACCCTGGCGTGCGCGGTGAACTGCTCTATTTTCCGACGCGGATGAACCCGGCGCTCAACACGATGGCTAACGATACGGTGCGCGACGGCAAGCTGACCATCCTGGTGGGTAACTCCGGCGATCGCAGTAACGAACACGTGGCGGCGCTCAGGGCGGTACATCAGCAGTTTGGTGATACGGTCAACGTCGTGGTGCCGATGGGCTACCCGGCCAATAACGATGCTTATATTGACGAAGTGAGCCAGCAGGGTCTCGCGCTCTTTAGCGCTGAAAACCTGACTATTCTGCGCGATAAGCTGGCGTTTGATGACTATCTTGCGCTGTTGAGAAAGTGCGATTTAGGCTATTTCATCTTTGCCCGTCAGCAGGGGATTGGTACGCTGTGTCTGCTGATTCAGGCTGGCATCCCGTGTGTGCTCAACCGCGAGAATCCGTTCTGGCAGGACATGGCGGAACAAGATATCCCGGTACTGTTTACGACAGACACTCTTAATGAAAAGGTGGTGCGGGAAGCCCAGCGTCAGCTGGCGCTGGTGGATAAAAATGCCATCGACTTCTTCAGCCCGAACTACCTCACGCCGTGGCATCGCGCGCTGCGTATCGCGTCAGGAGATAACGCATGAGCCAGTTGCAATTTAGCGGCTTGTTGGTGGTCTGGCTGCTGAGCACGCTGTTTATCGCCACGCTGACCTGGTTTGAGTTCCGTCGCGTACGCTTTAACTTCAACGTCTTTTTCTCGCTGCTGTTTCTGCTGACCTTCTATTTCGGTTTCCCGCTGACCAGCATTCTGGTCTTCCGTTTTGATGTGGGCGTCGCGCCCCCGGAAATCCTGCTTCAGGCGCTGTTATCAGCAACCTGTTTCTACGCGGTGTATTACGTCACGTATAAAACGCGCCTGCGCCCGGTCAAAGCGACTGCACCCCGTCGGGCGTTATTCACCATGAACCGGGTAGAGACGCACCTGACGTGGGTGATGCTGATGACCATTGCGCTGGTGAGCGTGGGCATATTCTTCATGCACAACGGTTTTCTGCTGTTCAAGCTGCAATCCTACAGCCAGATATTTTCGGCAGAAGTGTCAGGCGTTGCGCTTAAGCGCTTCTTCTACTTCTTCATCCCGGCGATGCTGGTGGTCTTTTTTCTCCGCCAGGACAGCAAAGCCTGGCTTTTCTTCCTCGTGAGCACCGTGGCGTTCGGCATTTTGACCTACATGATCGTCGGCGGAACGCGCGCCAATATCATTATCGCCTTCGCCATCTTCCTGTTTATCGGCATCATTCGCGGCTGGATCTCCTTATGGATGCTGGCAGCGGCAGGGGTGTTCGGTATTGTCGGGATGTTCTGGCTGGCGCTTAAACGCTACGGCCTGAACGTGGCCGGTGACGAGGCGTTCTACACCTTCCTGTACCTGACGCGCGATACGTTCTCGCCATGGGAAAACCTGGCGCTGCTGCTGCAGAACTACGACAAAATCGATTTCCAGGGCTTAGCGCCCATTGTCCGTGACTTCTACGTCTTTATTCCGACCTGGCTGTGGCCGGATCGGCCTGGCGTAGTGCTTAACACGGCGAACTACTTTACCTGGGAAGTGCTGAATAACCATTCCGGGCTGGCTATTTCACCCACGCTGATTGGTTCGCTGGTGGTGATGGGGGGAACCTGGTTTATTCTGCCAGGGGCGGTTGCGGTAGGGCTGATAATCAAATGGTTTGACTGGCTCTATGTGCGCGGCCTGGAGGAGACGAACCGCTACAAAGCGGCGATTTTGCACAGTTTCTGTTTTGGTGCCATTTTCAATATGATCGTTCTGGCGCGTGAGGGGCTGGATTCGTTTGTCTCACGCGTCGTCTTTTTTATGGTCGTTTTCGGTATCTGTCTGCTGCTGGCCAAACTGCTGTACTGGTTGTTTGACAGTGCAGGGCTGGTACACAGACGCGAGCCACGGGGCAGCACAACGCTGTCGGAAGTCTGAGTAGGGATTGTCATGACGGATACAACCTCCGCGCCACGCTACGCGCTGCGCGGTCTGCAGCTTATTGGCTGGCGCGATATGCAGCATGCGCTGGATTTTCTGTTCGCGGACGGGCAGATGAAATCGGGCACGCTGGTGGCGATTAACGCAGAAAAAATGCTGGCGGTCGAAGATAACCCGGAAGTGAAAAGCCTGATTGAGGCTGCCGAGTTTAAATATGCCGACGGTATTAGCGTGGTGCGCTCCATCCGCAAAAAGTTTCCTGGTGCTAATGTATCGCGCGTGGCGGGTGCAGACCTGTGGGAAGAGCTGATGGCGCGCGCGGGCGCAGAGGGCACGCCGGTATTCCTGATTGGTGGTAAGCCAGAGGTGCTCGCCCAGACGGCGCAGAAGCTGCGCAGCCAGTGGAATGTTAATATTGTGGGTCTTCAGGACGGTTACTTCAAACCGGACGATCGGCAGGCGCTGTTCGAGCGCGTGCGGGACAGCGGGGCGAAAATCGTCACCGTGGCGATGGGCTCTCCGCGTCAGGAGATCCTGATGCGCGATTGTCGTCTGGTCTGCCCGAATGCGTTGTACATGGGCGTTGGCGGCACCTATGACGTCTTTACCGGCCACGTTAAGCGTGCACCGAAGGTCTGGCAAAACCTCGGGCTGGAGTGGCTGTATCGCCTGCTCTCACAGCCGACGCGCATCAAGCGACAGATTCGCCTGCTGCGCTACCTCTCCTGGCACTACACCGGGAAAATGTAATCAAAATGTAGCGCGATATGCTGGTCGCGCTGCAACTCCCCTGCAAAACTGCTGCGTTTATGTGCAATGCATTCATTTTTTTAATGCATCGTTTGCCATTTGCCCGATTTTGAGAAACCATTCGCCCGTATTTCAGTACCCCTAAAAAAGAATAACCGGCAAAAAGCCGGGAAACAGCAAACACAACCGAGGATTTATGGCAGAGAAAAAACCGGAGCTACAGCGTGGGCTGGAAGCTCGACATATTGAATTGATCGCCCTGGGCGGGACGATCGGCGTCGGCCTCTTTATGGGCTCCGCGAGTACGCTCAAATGGGCTGGCCCTTCCGTACTGCTGGCGTACATCATCGCCGGGCTGTTCGTCTTCTTCATCATGCGTTCCATGGGCGAAATGCTCTTTCTGGAGCCGGTAACCGGTTCATTCGCCGTTTATGCGCACCGTTATATGAGCCCGTTCTTCGGCTACCTGACGGCGTGGTCGTACTGGTTTATGTGGATGGCGGTGGGTATTTCGGAGATCACCGCGATAGGGGTCTACGTCCAGTTCTGGTTCCCGGACATGGTGCAGTGGATACCTGCGCTCATCGCCGTGGGGCTGGTGGCGCTGGCGAACCTTGCCGCCGTGCGGCTTTACGGTGAAATTGAGTTTTGGTTCGCGATGATCAAAGTCACCACCATTATCGTCATGATTGTGGTCGGCCTCGGGGTGATCTTCTTCGGATTTGGCAACGGCGGACACGCCATCGGCTTTAGCAACCTGACCGAGCATGGCGGTTTCTTCGCCGGGGGCTGGAAAGGCTTCCTGACGGCGCTGTGTATCGTTGTGGCGTCGTATCAGGGCGTTGAGCTTATCGGTATCACCGCGGGTGAAGCGAAAAACCCGCAGGTCACGCTGCGTAGCGCGGTCGGTAAAGTGTTATGGCGTATTCTCATTTTCTACGTGGGCGCGATTTTCGTTATCGTGACCATCTTCCCGTGGAATGAAATCGGCACCACCGGCAGCCCGTTTGTCTTAACCTTCGCGAAGATTGGCATCACGGCGGCAGCAGGCATCATCAACTTCGTGGTTCTGACCGCGGCGCTGTCCGGCTGTAACAGCGGAATGTACAGCTGTGGCCGCATGCTTTACGCGCTGGCTAAAAATAACCAGCTGCCGGCAGCAATGGCCAAAGTGTCGCGTGTGGGCGTTCCGGTGGCGGGCGTGGCAGTCTCGATTGGTATCCTGCTGATTGGCTCATGCCTGAACTACATTATTCCTAACCCGCAGCGCGTGTTCGTTTACGTCTACAGCGCCAGCGTGCTGCCGGGAATGATACCTTGGTTTGTTATTCTGATCAGCCAGCTGCGTTTCCGTCAGGCGCATAAAAAGGCGATCGCCAGCCATCCGTTCCGCTCCATTCTGTTCCCGTATGCGAACTATTTGACGATGGCCTTCCTGATTTGCGTATTAATCGGGATGTACTTTAATGAAGATACCCGCATGTCGCTGTTTGTCGGGATTATCTTCCTTGCCGCCGTGACGGTTGCTTATAAGCTTTTTGGCCTGGGACGCCGCGCGACCACGCAGAAAGTGGAGGATTAAGCGGCAAAATGTGCAAACCATAACCAAACGCGCATATTTTTCAAAAAAGCACTAGACAGCGGGGACGGAGGTACGTAATATCCAGCCCCGCAACGGCGCTAAGCGCCCGTAGCTCAGCTGGATAGAGCGCTGCCCTCCGGAGGCAGAGGTCTCAGGTTCGAATCCTGTCGGGCGCACCATTAACCCGGTGCTGGAGCTGCGGTGGTCTGAGAAGTAGTCAGTACCGCGTGAAAGAATACAGTGGTGGCTATAGCTCAGTTGGTAGAGCCCTGGATTGTGATTCCAGTTGTCGTGGGTTCGAATCCCATTAGCCACCCCATTATTTGAAAGAGTTGTGAATTGCGAAGGTGGCGGAATTGGTAGACGCGCTAGCTTCAGGTGTTAGTGTCCTTTGGATGTGGGGGTTCGAGTCCCCCCCCTCGCACCACGACTTTTAAAATGAATTGAACTAAAAATTCAAAAAAAGCAGTACATCGGCGAGTAGCGCAGCTTGGTAGCGCAACTGGTTTGGGACCAGTGGGTCGGAGGTTCGAATCCTCTCTCGCCGACCAATTTTGAACCCCGCTTCGGCGGGGTTTTTTGTTTTCTGCAGTTTATTCTCCCCTGTAGCCATTTCCCGACAGCGCCGTGTCTGAATGTCGCGTTTCAGCGACAACTAACCTCATGAAATAACTGAATAATTTTTTTAGACGCTATTACTGTCGTTTTTGAGCGACACTTCAGCTCATTTTCAGGTGTGGGATGCACGATAAGATGGTCCTTATCGCCGAAAATTCCTTTTATCTTAAAATGTTGCGCAATGTAAAAGTTCTTCGTGTAACGTTGGCACGTTACGTGCAATAATATACGTGTAGATGCTCATTCCATCTCTTATGTTCGCCTTAGTGCCTCATAAACTCAGGAATGACGCAGAGCCGTTTACGGTGCTTATCGTCCACTGACAGATGTCGCTTCGGCCTCATCAAACACCATGGACACAACGTTGAGTGAAGCACCAAATATGTTGTCTTACAGACCTGTTTTAACGCCTGCTTTTATAGCAGGCGTTTTTTTATGGGCAAAAAAAAGGAGGCCGTCTGGCCTCCTTTTTCATTACGGTTGTATACCGTTATTCTGCAGCGTTAGCAGCAGCCCGTCGCGCCGCATGGCTGCGGCCTCTTCCGGCTTATGCTGTTTATCCAGCGAATCGGCAAGCCAGGCGTAGTCAAACGCGTCCGGACGCTGTTTCAGCGCCGCGCGGAAGGCCAGGCTCGCTTCCTGCCATTCACCGTGCTTCATCAGCGATTGACCCAGCGTGCTCCACAGCAGCGGGCGGTCGCCCACGGTTTTGATCTGCTGGCGCAACACTTTTTCGATTTGCTCTGGGTTATTGGTTCTCAGGCGCGGGATCACCATCACCAGACGATCGTCGTACTGGCGCTTCAGGCCGTCGAGGAGGATCTCCTGAGCGGTGTCGTGGTCGTCACACTCAATCAGGTGTTCCGCCATCGCCACCTGCAGAGGGATCTGCTGGCGCGTTTTGCGGCTCTGATTCTTCCACCAGGTTTTCAGACCGTCGCTGCCCAGGTCGGCACGCGCCTGATCCATCAGGCCAATCCACGCCAGACGCTGAAGTTCGTCACGATGCTCATCGTCGCCGACGTCGGCTTTCGCCATCGACGGAATAATATCCAGCAGCGAGCCCCACGCGCCGGTACGGATGTAGGCCTGTTCAGCAAGGCGCAGCACTTCCGGGTGGCGCGGCGTAATTTCCAGCAGTCGGTCAACGCCGTGGCGTGCCGCATGGTTTTCATTACGGGCCAGCTGCAGGCGAACGCGGGTGATCTCAACCGGAATAGGGTCTTTAGTGGACAGCTCAGACGCGCGCTCCAGATGCTGGTTGGCGCGCGCTTCATCTCCACGCTGCTGCGCAGCTTCTGCGGCCAGCAGGTAGTTAACCACCGGCTGCTCGGCGTGGTCGGCGTTTTTCGACATCAGCTTTTCAACCTGCTGATAATCGCCTTCGGCGAGCTTAAGCAGTGCCTGCTCGGTTTGCTTACGCGCACGACGACGCTTGCGGCCAACGAACCAGCCGCGCGTATGCGCGCCGGTGCGGAAAATACGGCGCAGGATCCACTCGACGGCAAACAGCACCACAACGCCGAGGATCAGGATGATCACTAACCCGGTCACACTGGTTTCAACGTTGTAGTTATCGGTCTGGATCAGGACGTAACCCTGATGTCCCGCCAGCATAGGCCCAAGGACGATCCCGGCGATCAACAGTAAGAAGAGCAAGAGGACTTTTAACATGATCACTCTCCTTGTGGTGCGCTTTCAGGCGCTGGCGCGGCGGTATTCGGTTCAGCCGCAACGCCTGGCTGTGCCAGCAGGTTGCGCACGCGCGTTTGCATCAGCTTTTCCAGAATCGGCTGGCTGGACAGTTTGTCCGGCACGTTCATGGTGATGTTCTGCTGGCTCAGCGTGTCGATGTCTTCCAGGAACGCGGTGGTGGTAGCATCGTCAGTATTGTAGTAAGCGCGCACCCACGTGGAGACGTTGTCCAGCGCCTGCTTGTAGGTCTCTTCCTGATGGCGCGGCACGGCCTGTGCGGCAACCAGCAGGCGGGAGCGAATGTTCTCGCGCAGGTAGATATCCTGATTCGGCGCAAGCAGCGGGACGGCAGTTTCATCGCGGCGGCGGATAGTAATGAAGCTATCCATAAAGTTCTGCCAGCTTTTTTGCAGGTTCACGCGCCATTCGCTGAGCGAGCTGGACAGCTCGGTGCCGTCGGAGTCCATCGGGGAGTCGTCGTCGTTGTTATCGGCCAGCTGCAGGTTATCAATCTGGTTGGAGAGCTGATTAACCTTCAGGATGATGCCGTCATAATCCACCTGTGAAACGGCGGAGAGGCTGGCGATATCTTCGGTAATCGCACGACGCGCGGTAATAAGGCTTGGGTCGTTCATGTCTGCCAGGCTCGCATCGGCGCTTTTCAGCAGCGCGGCTGCGGTGGTGACGTCCTGATCGCTCCAGAGCTTACGCCCGGCCAGCTTCACCAGGAAATCGGCCTGTGAAAGCAGCCAGGTTTTCGCATCGGTACCGGAGATGGTGGCGACTTTCTGCTGCACTTCATCCAGCTGTTTAGTCAACGCCTGTTGCTTGCTATTGGCATCAGCCAGCGCGGTGGCCTGCTGTTTGATCACGCCTTCCAGCTCGGTTTTTTGCGCTTCCTGTGCTTTTTGCAGCGCGGTCAACTGGCTGACGAGCGCATCGCTGGTCGCCGTCTGGTTAGTGCCTTGTTGCTTCACCAGTCCATACAGGCCTACGCCTGCGGCAAGTGCTATCGCGATGGCAATGGCGCTCAGCGCGAGGCTGGTTTTGTTGCTGCCGGTTTTCTTCTCAGCGGCCTTTTCAGTCGTCTCTGGCTGTGGGGTCAGATCCACAGTTTCCCTGGTCTCTTCAACCACGGCGGATGATTTTTCGTGTTCCGTCATTATGGCTTCCCATTATGAGAGTTGTTGTAATGCGCGCAGCAGCGCATCGTTGTCGGCGTTATCAGCGATCCGAATATCTTGCCAGCCCAGTTCCCGGGCCTGGTTCGCCAGACGCTCACTGACGACCAGAAGCCGACAGCGGAGTAACCAGTTTTCACGATACCATTGTGGAATAAGTGCCCAAAGCTGTTGCAGCATTTCACCACTCGTCACCACCAGGGTATTAATGCCGCGCGTATGCCAGCGCATGGCCTCTTCCGCGCCGTCATAATGTTTTGCGCAGCGCTGATAGCATTCGCAAAACGTTACGTCAGCCCCGCGCGCGCGCAGCGTTTCACCCAGCAGTTCACGCCCGCCATTACCGCGCAGTATCAGCGCACGTTTCCCGACAATAGTTTGTAATTCAGGTAATTGTAGCAAGACTTCGCTGATCTCCCGATCTAACGGGTAGAGAATTTCGCTTCCACTAACGGTATGCAGGGCCAGGGCGGTGGTGCGCCCGATGGCGAAATAGCGCGGTGCGGCAGGCCAGTCGCGCTGCTGCTGTTGCAGCTGCGCATGGGCAAAATCCACGGCGTGTTGCGACAAGGCAAAGAGCAAATCGCCTTCCCGAAGGGTATGTAACTGGTCGGCAAGCATCGAAAGCTGCCGGCCAGGAGAGAACTCAATCAGCGGAAAACTCCACGCCACCCGCCCCAGTGCGCGCAAACGGCTCACTAACTGTTCCCCTGCGGGAGAAGGGCGGGTGACAAGAATACTCATGCTGGGGGTTCTCCGTTATAGACCTCGGCCAGAATTTCACGCGCGCCGTTATTGAGCAACTCTTCTGCCAGCGACACGCCAAGCGCCTCGGCGTCCTGCGGCTTGCCGCGGCGTTCACCGCGAACCATCTGCGAGCCGTCCGGCGCGCCAACCAGCGCGCGCAGCCACAGCTCGCCATTGCTTAATTCAGCATAGCTGCCAATGGGCACCTGACATCCCCCTTCGAGGCGGGTGTTCATTGCGCGTTCGGCTTTTACGCGGATCGCGGTGTCGTCGTGGTTCAGCGGCGCGAGCAGCGCACGCGTGCGATCATCGTCCAGGCGGCACTCAATGCCCACGGCACCCTGGCCCACGGCCGGAAGGGAAAACTCGGGCGGCAGCGCCACGCGGATACGTGATTCCAGGTCAAGGCGCTTAAGCCCCGCCACGGCGAGGATAATCGCATCATATTCGCCGTTATCCAGCTTGCCGAGGCGCGTGCCAACGTTGCCGCGCAGCGAACGGATGACCAGGTCCGGTCGGCGTTCAGCCAGCTGACACTGGCGACGTAAACTGGACGTGCCAACCACGCTGCCTACCGGCATTGCATCAAGCGAATCATAGTGGTTAGAGACAAACGCGTCGCGCGGATCGTCACGCTCGCAGATGGTCACCAGCCCCAGCCCTTGCGGGAACTCAACGGGCACATCCTTCATCGAATGCACGGCGATATCGGCGCGGTTTTCAAGCAATGCCAGTTCCAGCTCTTTGACGAACAAGCCTTTCCCACCGACCTTGGCCAGCGGTGTATCAAGGATAACGTCGCCGCGCGTGACCATTGGCACCAGTTCGACGCGTAATCCGGAATGGCAGGCTTCAAGGCGCTGCTTAACATAATGTGCCTGCCAGAGCGCAAGGGGGCTTTGGCGTGTGGCAATTCTCAAAACATTGTCTAACATGCTTGTTACCGTCATTATCAATCACTAACCATCCTAACATTGTTGACACTCGGATGGCAGTTTTACGGTGACGACGTAAGAAGAGGGACAGGGCTGCGCATGCGTCAGCCACAGCCGTATTCAGGAATTTACACGTACAGAACGGTGCTACACTTGTATGTAGCGCATCTTTCTTTACGGTCAACCGGCAAGGTGTTAAATTGATCACGTTTTAGACCATTTTTTCGTCTGTACCACCATAAAGATAAGGGCGAAAAAGGGTAACGGTTATCTTTTTGAAATACTGCGGGCCCGCGGTTATTCGATTCTGGAATAGCCAGTGACGCCCGGGAACATCAGGCGATACGTCTTGTACCTCTATATTGAGACTCTTAAACAGAGACTGGATGCCATAAATCAACTGCGTGTGGATCGCGCGCTTGCTGCCATGGGACCTGCTTTCCAACAGGTTTACAGTCTGCTGCCGACATTATTGCACTATCACCATCCGCTGATGCCGGGCTACCTCGATGGTAACGTTCCCCAGGGCATTTGCCTCTTCACGCCTGATGAAACCCAACAGCATTACCTGACCGAACTCGAACTCTACCGCGGTATGCCGCCCCAGGAATCGCCGAAAGGTGAACTGCCGATTACCGGCGTTTACTCCATGGGAAGTACCTCATCGGTAGGGCAAAGCTGTTCGTCTGATCTCGATATTTGGGTTTGTCATCAGGCCTGGCTCGATAACGACGAACGCCAGCTGTTGCAGCGTAAATGCAGCCTGCTCGAGAGCTGGGCGGCCTCGCTCGGCGTGGAAGTTAGCTTCTTCCTGATTGATGAAAACCGTTTCCGCCATAATGAAAGCGGCAGTCTGGGTGGTGAAGACTGCGGCTCCACGCAGCACATCTTATTGCTGGATGAGTTCTACCGTACCGCCGTTCGCCTGGCCGGTAAGCGTATTCTGTGGAATATGGTGCCGTGCAATGAAGAAGAGCATTACGACGATTACGTGATGTCGCTCTACTCGCAGGGCGTCCTGACGCCAAACGAGTGGCTGGACCTGGGCGGCCTGAGCTCCCTTTCTGCAGAAGAGTACTTCGGCGCAAGCCTCTGGCAGCTTTATAAAAGCATCGACTCGCCGTATAAAGCCGTGCTGAAAACCCTGCTGCTGGAAGCCTATTCCTGGGAATACCCTACGCCGCGTCTGCTGGCGAAAGACATCAAACAGCGTCTG
Source organism: Enterobacter sp. V87_3 (assembly GCF_029967835.1). Taxonomy (NCBI): domain Bacteria; kingdom Pseudomonadati; phylum Pseudomonadota; class Gammaproteobacteria; order Enterobacterales; family Enterobacteriaceae; genus Enterobacter; species Enterobacter sp. V87_3. The sequence goes on from NZ_JASCAM010000016.1 coordinate 39,087, forward strand.
CACGACGGAGAAATCGTCTCCTACGGGCTGGATGCTTATTGCATGATGCTCGAACGCGTCACCGAATACCTGAAAGCCATCGACGACCACACGCGCCTTGACCTGGTACGTCGATGTTTCTATCTCAAAGTCTGTGAAAAACTCAGCCGCGAACGCGCATGCGTTGGCTGGCGTCGTGAAGTGGTCAGTCAGTTAGTCAAAGAGTGGGGATGGGACGAAGAGCGTCTGTCGATGCTCGACAACCGCGCCAACTGGAAAATCGACCAGGTGCGTGAAGCGCACAACGAACTGCTCGATGCCATGATGCAAAGCTACCGTAACCTGATCCGCTTTGCGCGCCGTAACAACCTCAGCGTTTCCGCCAGCCCGCAGGATATCGGGGTGTTGACCCGTAAACTGTACGCCGCGTTTGAAGCACTGCCGGGGAAAGTCACCCTGGTGAACCCGCAAATTTCACCGGACCTGTCAGAACCTAACCTGACCTTTATCTATGTGCCGCCGGGCCGCGCGAACCGTACCGGGTGGTATCTGTACAACCGTGCGCCAAGCATGGACTCCATCATCAGCCATCAGCCGCTGGAATATAACCGTTACCTGAACAAGCTGGTGGCGTGGGCCTGGTTTAACGGCCTGCTGACCTCGCGCACCCGCTTGTTCATCAAAGGCAACGAGGTGGTTGATCTCGCCAAGCTGCAGGAGATGGTGGCGGATGTTTCGCACCACTTCCCGCTACGCCTGCCTGCGCCGACGCCAAAAGCGCTCTACAGCCCGTGTGAGATTCGCCATCTGGCGATCATCGTCAATCTGGAATACGACCCGACGGCGGCCTTCCGCAATCAGGTGGTGCATTTTGACTTCCGCAAGCTGGACGTCTTTAGCTTTGGCGAGCAGCAAAACTGCCTGGTCGGCAGCGTCGACCTGCTTTACCGCAACTCGTGGAATGAAGTGCGTACCCTGCATTTCAACGGCGAACAGGCGATGATTGAAGCGCTGAAAACGATCCTCGGTAAGATGCACCAGGACGCCGCGCCGCCGGACAGCGTTGAGGTGTTCTGCTATAGCCAGCACCTGCGCGGCTTGATCCGTACCCGGGTGCAGCAGCTGGTGTCTGAATGTATCGAACTGCGCCTCTCCAGTACCCGCCATGAAACGGGCCGCTTTAAGGCGCTGCGCGTTTCGGGCCAGACGTGGGGGCTGTTCTTCGAACGCCTGAACGTGTCGGTGCAGAAGCTGGAAAACGCCATTGAGTTTTACGGCGCGATTTCGCACAACAAGCTGCACGGCCTGTCGGTGCAGGTGGAAACCAACCACGTCAAACTGCCGCAGGTGGTGGACGGCTTCGCCAGCGAAGGGATTATTCAGTTCTTCTTTGAAGAGTCAGGTGAGGATGCCGGTTTCAATATCTATATTCTGGATGAAACCAACCGCGCAGAGGTGTATCACCACTGCGAAGGCAGTAAAGAGGAGCTGGTGCGCGACGTTAGCCGCTTCTATTCATCCTCGCACGACCGCTTTACCTACGGCTCGAGCTTTATCAACTTCAACCTGCCGCAGTTCTACCAGATTGTGAACGTGGACGGGCGCGCGCAGGTGATTCCGTTCCGCACCCAGGCTATTACACCGGTGCCGGCAAATCAGGATACCGCGCCGCTGTTGCAGCAGTATTTCTCCTGATTTCGTGAGCCCGGTGGCGGCTACGCCTTACCGGGCCTACAACAGCCCGAACCCGTAGGCCGGGTAAGCGCAGCGCCACCCGGCGAAAAAAAACTACCTGAAACTGACGGTCTCACCCGCCTGCGCCGTCGCCGCCTGCTCCAGCAGATCCCAGAACGTTTCGCCGCTGCGGTCGCACACCCACTCGTCACCTTTCAGATCGAAATGGTAGCCGCCCTGTTTGGCCGCCAGCCAGACCTGGTGAAGCGGCTCCTGGCGGTTAATAATGATTTTGCTGCCGTTCTCAAAGCTTAGGGTCAGGATGCCGCCGTTGATTTCACAATCGATATCGCTGTCGCCATCCCAGTCGTCAAGACGCTCTTCGATGGTCATCCACAGGGTGTCGGCAAGGCGATGGAATTCACTGTCGTTCATGGTGTTGTTCCTGTTTTTCGTGATGGCGGCAGTATAACGCTAAATAATTCCCGTTGCAGGAAAGCGGCAAACTCTTGCTTTTGTGTCTTCTCCTGCGATGATAGAAACAGATTTGAATTTACGGGCAACTTTATAATGAAAAACGTCTTCCGAACGCTTGCTGTTCTCATCACGCTGTTCAGCCTGACCGGCTGCGGGCTGAAAGGGCCGCTTTACTTCCCGCCTGCGGATAAAACCGCACCGCCGCCGACCAAACCTGTGCAAAGTGGCATCGAGTCTTCAACGCCTAATACGAACGATCGTGGCGACAATGGCGGTCCGACTCAGGTCAATATCTGACAATTTCGTTCTGTACCCGCGCAGTGGAGCATGATGATGCAGTTCTCTAAAATGCATGGCCTTGGCAACGATTTTATGGTCGTCGACGCGGTAACGCAGAATGTCTTTTTCTCCCCGGAGCTGATCCGCCGCCTGGCAGATCGGCATCTGGGCGTGGGGTTTGATCAGCTGCTGGTGGTCGAGCCGCCGTACGATCCCGACCTCGATTTTCACTATCGCATTTTCAACGCGGACGGCAGCGAAGTGTCACAGTGCGGCAACGGCGCACGCTGCTTTGCCCGCTTTGTCCGCCTGAAAGGGTTGACCAACAAACGCGATATTCGCGTCAGCACGGCAAACGGTCGAATGGTGTTAAGCGTCACCGACGACGAGCTGGTGCGCGTGAATATGGGCGAGCCAAACTTCGAGCCTTCCGCCGTGCCGTTTCGCGCGAACAAAGCGGAAAAGACCTATATCATGCGGGCTGCCGAGCAGACAGTATTGTGCGGCGTCGTCTCGATGGGTAACCCGCACTGCGTGATTCAGGTGGATGATGTTGAAACCGCTGCGGTTGAAACGCTCGGCCCGGTGCTTGAGAGCCACGACCGTTTTCCTGAGCGGGCCAATATCGGTTTTATGCAGGTGGTGAAGCGCGAGCACATCCGTTTGCGGGTTTACGAACGCGGCGCGGGCGAAACCCAGGCCTGCGGAAGCGGTGCCTGTGCGGCGGTTGCCGTCGGCATCTCCCAGGGGTTACTGGCAGAAGAGGTTCGCGTGGAATTACCGGGCGGTCGTCTTGATATCGCCTGGAAAGGACCGGGTCAGCCACTGTATATGACAGGCCCGGCGGCACATGTCTATGACGGGTTTATCCATCTATGAAACAACCAGGGGAAGAACTGCAGGAAACGGTGACGGAGCTGGACGACAGCGCTGTTGTTGATTATCTGCTGAACAATCCTGAGTTCTTTATTCGCAATGCACGCGTCGTCGAACAGATGCGCGTGCCACATCCGGTACGGGGTACGGTGTCGTTGGTCGAATGGCACATGGCACGTGCGCGCAACCACATCCATCAGCTCGAAGAGAACATGACGATGCTCATGGAGCAGGCCAACAACAACGAGAGCCTGTTCTATCGGCTGTTGAACCTGCAGGCGCGTCTGGCCTCGGCGCACAGCCTTGATGAGTTCCTGAGCCGCTTTCATCGCTGGGCGCGCGAGCTGGGTCTGGCGGGCGCAACGATTCGTCTTTTCCCCGACCGCTGGCGTATCGGCGCGCCGTCCGGGTTTACCCATCTGGCGCTGAGCCGCCAGGCATTTGAACCGCTACGTATTCAGCGCCTCGGGCATGAACATCACTATCTCGGGCCGCTAAACGGACCCGAACTGCTGGTGGTGCTGCCGGAAGCGAAAGCCATTGGCTCGGTGGCGATGTCCCTGATGGGCCGTGAAGGCGACCTGGGCGTCATCCTGTTTACCAGCCGCGATGCCCATCACTATGAGCAAGGCCAGGGCACGCACCTGCTGCAGGAAATTGCGCTCATGCTGCCCGAGCTGCTGGAGCGCTGGATTGAACGCATATGACGGATGCCCTGCTTGCCACCGACGTCACGCGCTTTTTGCGCTATCTCGGTGTAGAACGCCAGCTTAGCCCTGTTACGCTGCTGAACTATCAGCGTCAGCTTGATGCCATCATGCAGATTGCCGATGAAATCGGCCTGAAAAGCTGGCAACAATGTGACGCCGCGACGGTGCGCGGGTTTGTGGTGCGTAGCCGTAAAAAAAAGTTAAGCCCTGCGAGCCTGGCGCTGCGCCTCTCTGCGTTACGCAGCTTTTTCGACTGGCTGGTCAGCCAAGGGATCTTAAAAGCCAATCCGGCAAAAGGCATTGCCACGCCAAAAGCCCCGCGCCATCTGCCTAAAAATATCGATGTGGATGATGTGAATCGTCTGCTGGATATCGATCTTAACGATCCGCTGGCCGTGCGTGACCGCGCGATGCTGGAGGTGATGTACGGTGCCGGGCTACGTTTGTCCGAACTGGTTAACCTCGACCTGAAACACCTCGATCTTGAATCCGGCGAAGTGTGGGTGATGGGCAAAGGCAGCAAAGAGCGCCGCCTGCCGATTGGCCGCAACGCGGTTTCGTGGATTGAACACTGGCTGGATCTGCGTGGGCTGTTTGGCGCGGAAGAAAATGCGCTATTCCTGTCGAAGCTCGGCAAGCGCATCTCAGCGCGTAACGTGCAGAAGCGTTTTGCCGAGTGGGGCATCAAACAGGGGTTGAACAGCCACGTTCATCCACACAAGCTGCGCCACTCGTTTGCGACCCACATGCTGGAGTCGAGCGGCGATCTGCGCGGCGTGCAGGAGCTTCTCGGCCACGCCAATTTATCGACCACACAAATCTATACCCACTTAGACTTTCAGCACCTTGCCTCGGTGTATGACGCGGCGCATCCACGCGCCAAACGGGGGAAATAATGCGTTTTTACCGCCCACTCGGCCAGATTTCAGCACTCACGTTCGACCTTGATGACACCCTGTATGACAACCGTCCGGTGATTTTGCGCACCGAGCAGGAGTCGCTGGCGTTTGTGCAAAACTACCATCCCGCATTGAAAACGATGCAGAACAAAGACTTCCAGCAGCTGCGCCAGTCCCTGCGCGAAACCGAGCCGGATATTTACCACGACGTGACCGAGTGGCGACGCCGTGCGGTTGAGCAGGCAATGCTCAACGCCGGGCTGAGCGCGCGCGACGCGGCGATTGGCGCTGACGCTTCGATGGCAAACTTCGCCAAATGGCGCAGCCGCATCGACGTGCCGCAGGAGACCCACGACACGCTGGCAAAACTGGCCGAAAAGTGGCCGCTGGTGGCCATCACCAACGGCAATGCCCAGCCCGAACTCTTTGGGCTTGGAGAGTATTTTCAGTTCGTGCTGCGCGCCGGCCCGCACGGGCGCTCGAAGCCGTTCAACGACATGTATCACCTGGCGGCGGAAAAGCTGAACCTGCCGCTCGGCGAAATCCTGCACGTTGGCGATGACCTGACCACGGACGTGGCGGGGGCGATCCGCTGTGGCATGCAGGCCTGCTGGATCAAGCCGGAAAATGCCGATCTGATGACCGCGTCCGACGGTCGTCTTCTGCCGCACATCGAAATTTCGCGGTTGGCATCCCTCACGACGCTGATATAATCATCAATTGTTCTGTATAAATTACCAGGGTTTTGCAGTTGGAGGCCCGGTAAGCGAAGCGCCACCGGGCGTTTTGCTCTGTTCCTGAATATTATGTGACGGTGCCAATGGACGTTTCTTACCTGCTCGACAGCCTTAATGACAAACAGCGTGATGCGGTAGCCGCAACGCGCACCAATATGCTGGTTCTGGCTGGAGCGGGCAGTGGTAAGACGCGCGTGCTGGTTCACCGCATCGCCTGGCTGCAGAGCGTGGAAAACTGTTCGCCATACTCCATTATGGCGGTGACGTTCACCAACAAAGCGGCAGCGGAGATGCGCCACCGTATCGCACAGCTGATGGGCACCAGCCAGGGCGGCATGTGGGTCGGGACCTTCCACGGCCTGGCTCACCGTCTGCTGCGCGCACACCATATGGACGCTAACCTGCCGCAGGATTTTCAGATCCTCGACAGTGAAGACCAACTGCGCCTGCTGAAGCGCCTGATCAAGGCGATGAACCTTGACGAGAAGCAGTGGCCGCCGCGTCAGGCAATGTGGTACATCAACGGTCAGAAGGACGAAGGCCTGCGCCCGCACCATATCCAGAGCTTTGGCAACCCGGTCGAGCAGACCTGGCAGAACGTTTACAAGGCCTATCAGGAAGCGTGCGATCGCGCCGGTCTGGTGGATTTTGCCGAGCTGCTGCTGCGCGCGCACGAGCTGTGGCTTAACAAGCCGCATATTCTCCAGCACTACCGCGAGCGCTTCACCAATATCCTGGTGGATGAATTCCAGGATACCAACAACATTCAGTACGCGTGGATCCGCCTGCTGGCGGGCGATACCGGCAAAGTAATGATCGTCGGCGATGATGACCAGTCTATCTACGGCTGGCGTGGGGCGCAGGTGGAAAACATCCAGCGCTTCCTCAACGACTTCCCCGGTGCGCAAACCATTCGTCTGGAGCAAAACTACCGTTCAACCAGCAACATTCTGAGCGCGGCTAACGCCCTGATTGAGAACAACAACGGGCGTCTGGGCAAAAAGCTGTGGACCGACGGCGTCGACGGCGAGCCGATCTCACTTTACTGTGCGTTCAACGAACTCGACGAAGCACGGTTCGTGGTGAACCGCATCAAGACCTGGCAGGACAACGGCGGCGCGCTGGAGCAGTGCGCCATTCTCTACCGCAGCAACGCCCAGTCGCGCGTGCTGGAAGAGGCGCTATTGCAGGTGAGTATGCCGTACCGTATTTACGGCGGGATGCGATTCTTCGAACGTCAGGAAATTAAAGATGCGCTGTCGTATCTGCGCCTGATCGCCAACCGTAACGACGACGCAGCGTTTGAACGCGTGGTCAATACGCCAACGCGCGGCATCGGCGATCGCACGCTGGACGTGGTGCGTCAGGCATCGCGCGATCGTCAGCTTACGCTGTGGCAGGCGTGCCGCGAGCTGCTGCAGGAAAAAGCCCTCGCCGGTCGTGCGGCCAGCGCGCTGCAACGCTTCCTTGAGCTGATAGACGCTCTTGCGCAGGAAACCGCCGATATGCCGCTGCACGTGCAGACCGACCGCGTCATTAAAGACTCCGGCCTGAGAACGATGTACGAGCAGGAGAAGGGCGAGAAGGGCCAGACCCGTATTGAGAACTTAGAGGAACTGGTGACGGCAACGCGCCAGTTCAGCTACAACGAAGAAGACGAAGATCTGATGCCGCTGCAGGCATTCCTCTCCCACGCCGCGCTGGAAGCAGGCGAAGGGCAGGCGGACACCTGGCAGGATGCGGTTCAGCTGATGACCCTGCACTCCGCGAAAGGCCTGGAGTTCCCGCAGGTGTTTATCGTCGGGATGGAAGAGGGGATGTTCCCGAGCCAGATGTCGCTGGATGAAGGCGGACGCCTGGAAGAAGAGCGTCGTCTGGCCTACGTGGGCGTGACGCGTGCAATGCAGAAGCTCACGCTCACCTACGCCGAAACCCGCCGCCTGTACGGTAAAGAGGTGTATCACCGTCCTTCGCGCTTTATCGGTGAACTGCCGGAAGAGTGCGTGGAGGAGGTACGCCTGCGCGCCAGCATCAGCCGTCCGGTCAGCCATCAGCGTATGGGTGCACCAATCTCCGAAAACGACACCGGGTACAAGCTGGGCCAGCGCGTGCGCCACTCGAAATTCGGGGAAGGCACTATTGTGAATCTTGAAGGCAGCGGTGAACACAGTCGCCTGCAGGTGGCGTTCCAGGGGCAGGGGATCAAATGGCTGGTGGCCGCGTATGCGAAGCTGGAAACTGTGTAACTTTCAGAAAAATATCACTATTTTGTAATAATCTGCTAGCCTTATACGCTGGAGGTCAATTAATGCCCTTCCGCGTTCCGTTGCGTGTTGACGCCGCAGTTATTGCTGGCGTAACATGCGCGCACGATTACGCTAAGAGGACATTCGCCTTGGACACACCCAGTAGATACTGGCTCAATTCCCTGTCATCCAGGAACAACTCCTAAGGCTATCTCCTCATGCTGATGGCCTTAGTGGTTGTCAGCGACCTGCATTATTCCCGTCGCGCTGAGTCAGGCTGTTTAATGGTCTGAAACCCAAATCGTTTCTGTGTGCCCACCGAACTGTCCGATATTTTTTGCATTGGGAGTCCCGGTCATGTTGAGCGCATTTCAACTCGAAAAAAACCGACTGACTCGGCTTGAAGCCGAAGAGTCACAGCCCCTCATTGATGCCGTATGGGTGGATCTGGTCGAGCCGGACGACGATGAACGCCTTCGCGTACAATCTGAGCTGGGGCAAAGCCTCGCGACCCGTCCGGAACTGGAAGATATCGAAGCATCTGCGCGTTTTTTTGAAGACGAAGACGGTCTGCACATTCACTCCTTCTTCTTCTTTGAAGACGCCGACGATCACGCGGGGAACTCCACCGTGGCGTTTACCATCCGCGATGGTCGCCTGTTTACCCTGCGCGAGCGTGAACTGCCTGCGTTTCGTCTTTACCGTATGCGCGCCCGCAGCCAGGCGATGGTCGACGGTAACGCTTACGAGCTGCTGCTCGACCTGTTCGAAACCAAAATAGAACAGCTGGCGGATGAGATTGAAAACATCTACAGCGACCTGGAAAAGCTGAGCCGCGTGATCATGGAAGGCCATCAGGGCGATGAATATGACGAAGCGCTGTCAACGCTCGCGGAGCTGGAGGATATCGGCTGGAAGGTGCGCCTGTGTCTGATGGATACCCAGCGCGCCCTGAACTTTTTGGTGCGTAAAGCGCGCCTGCCGGGTGGCCAGCTGGAACAGGCGCGTGAGATCCTGCGCGATATCGAATCCCTTCTGCCGCACAACGAATCCCTGTTCCAGAAGGTCAACTTCCTGATGCAGGCGGCGATGGGCTTTATCAACATCGAGCAGAACCGCATCATCAAGATCTTCTCGGTGGTATCCGTGGTGTTCCTGCCGCCTACGCTTGTGGCCTCAAGTTATGGGATGAACTTTGAGTTTATGCCGGAGCTCAAGTGGAGCTTTGGCTACCCGGGGGCGATTATCTTTATGATCCTCGCCGGGCTGGCGCCGTATCTGTACTTTAAACGGAAGAACTGGCTTTGAGGATCCGCCCGGTGGCGCTACGCTTACCGGGCCTACAGAACGTGTAGGCCGGATAAGGCGCAGCTGCCATCCGGCAAAAAGGCGCTACAACCCTTTACGCACCCTGCGCTGGGTATAAATTGCATCCGCCACGAAAATCGCCAGTGCGACCCAGATGAAGGCGAACGTCACCATCTTATCCGCACCCGGCACTTCGCCGTAAAACACCACCGCCAGCAGGAACATCAGCGTCGGGCCGATGTACTGGAAGAAGCCGAGCGTCGAGAGGCGCAGGCGCGTTGCTGCGCCGGTGAAGCACAGAAGCGGAATCGTGGTGACTACGCCCGCCGCCATCAGCAGCACGTTCAGCGTCCAGGGGTTATTGCCCATGTGGCTGGTGGCGCTGTCGGCAATGCCAAACAGGTAAATCGCGGCCACCGGCAGCAGCCACAGGGTTTCGAACAGCATACCGGTTTGCGCTTCAACGGCGATTTTCTTACGTACCAGTCCGTAGAACGCAAAGCTGAACGCCAGGCCTAAGGCGATAACCGGCAGCGAGCCGAAGGTCCAGAGTTGAACCAGCACGCCGCAGAAGGCCAGAATCACGGCCACCCACTGCATCCGGCGGAAGCGCTCGCCGAGGAAAATCATCCCCAGCACAATATTCACCAGCGGGTTAATAAAGTAGCCGAGGCTGGCTTCGAGCATGTGATGGTTATTCACCGCCCAGATAAACAGCAGCCAGTTGCCGCCAATCAGTACGGCAGACAGCGCCAGCAGAAAGACCTTCTTCGGCGTTTTCAGGAGCGTTTTAACGCCTGACCACTGACGGCTAACGCTCATCAGCGCGATCATAAAGAAAAACGACCAGATCACGCGGTGAGTGAGGATCTCATCGGCGGGCACATAGTGGATAAATTTGAAATAAGCAGGCGCGATGCCCCAAATAAAATAAGCGGCAAGGGCGAGTAAAACGCCCTGCCGCGTCTGTTTAGCATCCATCAGGATAATCCGTTACAAAGTAGTGAGGCGATTTTACGCGATTTTGCCGTTTCAACCCACCATATAAGTGGCCGTTGCGCTGGCGATATACACTTGTTCTTCGTTATGTAACTCGACGCGGGCGACGGCCACTTTGTTGCCCGCACGGAGCAGGCTGCTGGTGCAGGTGAAGCGGTTTCCGCGCCCCGGACGCAGGTAGTCGACGCGTAAATCGATGGTTCCCATGCGCGATAAACGCTGGCGCAGTTCATCCTCGTTAATGGTGTCATGGCGCGTCAGCGTACTGCCCACGCAGACCAGGCCTGCCGCGACGTCCAGCGCGGAAGCAATCACGCCGCCGTGCAATATGCTTTGCGCCCAGTTGCCCACCATCATCGGCTGATTATTGAAGCTCAGCTGGGCAAAGGCTTTCTCATAACGCTCCAGCTCCAGTCCAAGCGCACGGTTAAACGGCATGTGGTAAACAAAAATCTCGCCCACAAGTTTCAAAGCTTCGTCGGCGGTAAGCGTGGCAGACATGAGAAGCGGCATCCTTATTGTTAATAAAATGTTGATTTTATGCTTCTGCAATAAGGAATTCCACTTTCAGAAACGAACAGGCGGAAGTTGGCGCGGAAGTATGTAGAATGTCCGGCACATAACTATTCACTCATTCTATATCTTTGCAGGAGAACACCACCGATGCGGACGTATCTGGGTTGGTTAATTGCGGCGGTTTCGCTGCCCCTCACAGCCTATGCGCAGGAAGCCACGGTTAAAAAGGTGCACGATGCGCCAGCCGTTCGCGGCAGTATCATCGCCAACCTGCTTCAGGAGCATGATAATCCGTTCACCCTTTATCCGTATGACACCAACTACGTCATTTACACCCAGACCAACGATCTCAACAAAGAGGCGATAAGTTCTTACAACTGGTCGGATAATGCGCGTAAAGACGAAGTGAAGTTCCAGCTAAGCCTCGCGTTTCCGTTCTGGCGCGGCATCGCCGGGCCTAACTCGGTGCTCGGTGCCTCTTATACCCAGAAATCCTGGTGGCAGCTCTCTAACCGTGGAGAATCGTCGCCGTTTCGTGAAACCAACTACGAGCCGCAGCTGTTCCTCGGCTTCGCAACCGATTATGAGTTTGCCGGCTGGACCCTGCGTGACGTTGAATTCGGTTTCAACCATGATTCCAACGGCCGTTCCGATCCCACCTCACGCAGCTGGAACCGCGCCTATACGCGCCTGATGGCGCAGAACGGCAATTTCATGGTGGAAGTCAAACCATGGTACGTCGTGGGCGATACCGACGATAACCCGGATATCACCAAATATATGGGTTACTATCAGCTTAAAGTTGGCTATCAAATCGGTGACGCAGTGCTGAGCGCCAAAGGCCAGTACAACTGGAACACCGGCTACGGTGGCGCAGAACTAGGCTTAAGCTATCCTATGACCAAACACGTGCGCCTCTACACCCAGGTTTACAGCGGTTACGGCGAGTCGCTTATCGATTACAACTTCAACCAGACCCGCGTCGGTGTGGGCGTGATGTTGAACGATATTTTCTAAGCAGCACGAATGTTTTTGCGTTAAACGTTGAAGTTTCTCTCTCAGGCGCTGAAAATAGCGCCTGTTTTATTTCTGGCATATGGGGTTAATGTGGCGCAGGCGGAAGTATTGAATCAGGAGTCGCTGGCTAAACAGGTTTTGCATGAAACCTTTGGCTACCAGCAGTTCCGCCCCGGCCAGGAAACCATCATTGAAACCGTGCTGGAAGGCCGCGATTGTCTGGTGGTCATGCCGACCGGCGGCGGTAAATCGCTCTGCTATCAGGTACCCGCGCTGGTGCTTAACGGCCTGACGGTGGTGGTATCGCCCCTTATCTCGCTGATGAAAGACCAGGTTGACCAGCTGCTTGCCAACGGCGTGGCGGCGGCCTGTCTTAACTCCACGCAGACCCGCGAACAGCAGCAGGACGTCATGGCTGGCTGCCGTAACGGGCAGATCCGCCTGCTGTACATCGCGCCGGAACGCCTGATGCTGGATAACTTCCTCGATCACCTGGCGCACTGGAATCCGGTGCTGCTGGCGGTGGATGAAGCGCACTGTATCTCCCAGTGGGGTCACGATTTCCGTCCGGAATATGCCGCGCTTGGCCAGCTGCGTCAGCGCTTCCCCGAGCTGCCGTTTATGGCGCTCACCGCCACCGCCGACGACACCACCCGCCTTGATATCGTTCGGCTGCTGGGCCTTAACGATCCGTTTATTCAGGTCAGCAGCTTCGACCGCCCGAACATCCGCTACATGCTGATGGAGAAGTTCAAACCGTTGGATCAGCTCTTACGCTACGTCCAGGAGCAGCGCGGCAAGTCGGGCATCATCTACTGCAACAGCCGTGCGAAGGTGGAAGACACCGCCGCGCGTCTGCAAAACCGTGGCTTTAGCGCCGCGGCCTATCATGCCGGGTTAGAAAACCACATCCGCGCCGACGTGCAGGAAAAATTCCAGCGCGACGATCTGCAAATCGTCGTTGCCACGGTGGCGTTCGGCATGGGGATTAACAAGCCCAACGTGCGCTTTGTGGTGCATTTCGACATTCCGCGCAATATCGAATCCTACTATCAGGAAACGGGCCGCGCCGGGCGTGACGGCCTGCCTGCGGAAGCGATGCTGTTTTACGATCCGGCGGATATGGCGTGGCTGCGCCGCTGTCTGGAAGAGAAGCCCCAGGGCCAGCTGCAGGATATCGAGCGCCACAAGCTCAATGCGATGGGCGCGTTTGCCGAAGCGCAAACCTGCCGTCGTCTGGTGCTGCTCAACTACTTTGGCGAAGGGCGACAGGAGCCGTGCGGCAACTGCGATATCTGCCTCGATCCGCCGAAGCAGTACGATGGCCTGATGGACGCGCGCAAGGCGCTCTCAACCATCTACCGCGTGAATCAGCGCTTCGGGATGGGCTACGTGGTGGAAGTGCTGCGTGGCGCGAATAACCAGCGTATCCGTGATATGGGCCACGACAAGTTGCCTGTCTACGGTATTGGCAAAGACCAGAGCCACGAGCACTGGGTCAGCATTATCCGCCAGCTGATCCACATGGGGTTCGCCACGCAAAACATTGCTCAACACTCCGCGCTTCAGCTTACCGAAGCGGCGCGTCCGGTGCTGCGCGGTGAAATTGAACTCAAGCTCGCCGTGCCGCGCGTTATTGCCCTGAAGCCGCGTGTGATGCAGAAATCCTACGGCGGCAACTATGACCGCAAGCTGTTCGCCAAGCTGCGTAAGCTGCGTAAAGCCATTGCCGACGAAGAGAACATTCCGCCTTATGTGGTCTTTAACGACGCAACGCTGATAGAGATGGCCGAGCAGATGCCGCTCAGCGCCGGTGAAATGCTCAGCGTTAACGGTGTCGGCACGCGCAAGCTCGAGCGATTCGGCAAGGAGTTTATGGCGCTTATTCGCTCTCATGCCGATGGTGATGATGAGGAGTAGTCAGCCGGCCAAAAAAGTGCCAGTATGATGACTCACTGTATTATTTCCCCGCGAGCTAATTATGTTAATGCTATTTCTCACCGTGGCATTAGTGCACATCGTTGCGCTGATGAGCCCCGGCCCTGACTTTTTCTTCGTATCGCAAACTGCCGTCAGCCGCTCCCGCAAAGAGGCGATGATGGGCGTACTCGGCATTACCATGGGTGTCATGGTGTGGGCAGCGGTGGCGCTGCTTGGCCTGAACCTGATTCTGGCGAAAATGGCCTGGCTGCATAACATCATCATGGTCGGCGGCGGCCTGTATCTGTGCTGGATGGGCTACCAGATGCTGCGCGGTGCGCTGAAGAAAGAAGAGAAAAAGCCGGAAGAGCCGAAGGTAGAACTGGCCACCGGCGGCCGCAGCTTTGTGAAAGGGCTGCTGACCAACCTGGCGAACCCGAAGGCGATTATCTATTTCGGCTCTGTGTTCTCGCTGTTCGTGGGCGATAACGTCGGCGCAGGCGCGCGCTGGGGGATCTTCCTGCTGATCGTGGTAGAAACTTTTGCGTGGTTTACCGTGGTCGCCAGCCTGTTTGCGTTACCGGCCATGCGCCGCGGCTACCAGCGCATCGCGAAGTGGATCGACGGCTTTGCCGGCGCGCTGTTCGCCGGCTTTGGCATCCACCTTATCATTTCTCGCTAAGCATGACGCGCTGACGCAAGCAGCGCGCCCACCAGCATAAACAGCGAACCAAACACCTTGTTCAGGGCCTTCATCTGTTTAGGCCCTTTAATCCACGCCGCAATCCGCTGGGCCAGCGTCGCGTAGCCAATCATCACGATGATATCGACAATGATGGTCGTCGCGCCGAGCACCACATACTGCATCACCTGCGGCTGATGCGGCACGATAAACTGCGGGAACAGGGCGGCAAGAAAAACGATGCTTTTCGGGTTAGTCAGGTTCACAAAAACCGCCCGTTTAAACAGACGGCCACGGGTTTGCGTCTGGGCGAGCATGTTCAGGTCAATCGAACCTGCCGTGCGCCACTGCTGAATACCCAGCCAAATCAGATATGCCGCACCGGCCCATTTCAGCACCTCAAATGCCAGCACCGAGCGGGAGAACAGCGTTCCCAAACCAATCCCCACCAGTACGATGTGGATGCCCAGCCCGGTTTGTAAACCGGCAATAGAGGCAACCGCGCCGCGATACCCGTGGTTAATAGAGGTGGTCATGGTGTTGATGGCGCCAGAGCCAGGGGAAAGGCTGAGGATGATGGATGTCAGCAGGTACGCGAACCACCACTCGAAGGTCATTTGAAGCTCCCGAATCGTCTGTTTTTATGCCACAATACGCTATTGTTGAGTCATTTTGTGACCGGTTACGAAAAAACGATATTCCTTGGCTTACGGGGGTGGAAACCCGATGTTTCAGCAGAAAAAGGACTGGGAAACTCGAGAAAACGCATTTGCTGCTTTCTCTATGGGGCCGCTGACCGACTTCTGGCGTCAGCGTGAGGAAGATGAGTTTACGGGCGTGGGTGATGTTCCGGTACGCTTCGTGCGTTTTCGCAACGAGAAAAACGATCGTGTGGTTGTCGTCTGTCCCGGACGCATCGAGAGCTATGTTAAATATGCGGAACTGGCCTATGACCTGGTTCACACCGGTTTTGATGTTCTGATCATCGATCACCGCGGGCAGGGGCTTTCCGGGCGCATGTTGCCGGACACCCATCGCGGCCACGT
The DNA here is from genome assembly GCF_029967835.1 of Enterobacter sp. V87_3. Lineage (NCBI taxonomy): Bacteria > Pseudomonadati > Pseudomonadota > Gammaproteobacteria > Enterobacterales > Enterobacteriaceae > Enterobacter > Enterobacter sp. V87_3. The sequence continues at coordinate 54,452 of NZ_JASCAM010000016.1, forward strand.
GGATAATTTCAGCGATTATGTCGACGATTTGGCCGCCTTCTGGCAGCAGGAAGTGGAGCCGGGCCCGTGGCGTAAGCGCTATATCCTGGCGCACTCTATGGGTGGCGCTATCTCTACGCTCTTTTTGCAACGCCATGAACACCAGTGCGATGCCATTGCGCTGACCGCGCCGATGTATGGCATTGTCATTCGTTTTCCTGACTGGATGGTGCGCCACATTCTCGACTGGGCTGAGGGCCATCAGCGCATTCGCGAGGGGTATGCCATCGGCACAGGACGGTGGCGCGCGCTGCCGTTTGCCATCAACGTGCTGACCCACAGCCGGCAGCGCTATCGCCGTAATCTGCGTTTTTATGCCGATGAACCACGCCTGCGCGTCGGTGGCCCTACCTGGCACTGGGTGCGGGAAGGTATCCTTGCGGGTGAACAGGTGCTGGCAGGCGTGGCGAATGACGCCACCCCGACATTGTTAATCCAGGCGGAAGAGGAGCGTGTGGTCGATAACCGCATGCATGACCGCTTTTGTGAACTGCGCGCCGCCGCCGGACACCCTTGTGAAGGGGGTAAACCGCTGGTCATAAACGGCGCGTACCATGAGATCCTTTTCGAAAAGGACGACATGCGCTCAGTCGCGCTTAACGCCATCGTTGAATTTTTCAACAGGCATAACTGATTCTTGTTTTTTTACCAGAGGTTGAAATCCCTATGTACCAGGTTGTCGCATCTGATTTAGATGGCACGCTGCTTTCGCCCGACCACACCCTGTCGCCTTACGCGAAAGAGACCTTAAAACTCCTGACCGCCCGTGGCGTGAACTTTGTGTTCGCCACTGGCCGCCACCACGTAGACGTGGGGCAGATCCGCGATAACCTGGAGATCAAAGCCTACATGATCACCTCCAACGGTGCGCGCGTGCACGACACCGATGGCAACCTGATCTTTACCCATAACCTCGACCGCGACATCGCCACCGATCTCTTCGGCGTGGTGAACAACAACCCGAATATCGTCACCAACGTGTACCGTGACGACGAGTGGTTTATGAACCGCCACCGCCCGGACGAGATGCGTTTCTTCAAGGAAGCCGTGTTTAACTACTCCCTGTACGAACCGGGGCTGCTGGATCCGGAAGGGATCAGCAAAGTGTTCTTTACCTGCGAAAACCACGAAGAGCTGCTGCCGCTGGAGCAGGCGATTAACGCGCGCTGGGGCGACCGGGTGAACGTCAGCTTCTCAACGCTGACCTGTCTGGAAGTGATGGCGGGCGGGGTCTCTAAAGGCCATGCGCTGGAAGCGGTAGCCAAACGTCTGGGCTTCGGGCTGAAAGACTGTATCGCCTTTGGCGACGGCATGAACGATGCTGAGATGCTCTCTATGGCGGGCAAAGGCTGCATCATGGAGAACGCGCACCAGCGTCTGAAAGATCTGCATCCTGAGCTGGAAGTCATCGGTACCAACGGTGACAACGCGGTGCCGAAGTACCTGCGCAAACTGTTTCTTGAATAATCTTCATTCGGTTGTTTATTGCTCAGTCGTCAACTAAAGAGTTCGCTACAATGCCTGTCCTTCTTTCTGAGAGACAAGCATTGTGGCGCTACTCATTATCACCACCATCCTGTGGGCCTTCTCCTTTAGCCTGATTGGCGAATACCTTGCCGGTTCGGTCGACAGCTACTTCTCGGTGCTGATGCGCGTGGGGCTGGCGGCGCTGGTGTTCCTGCCGTTTCTGCGCACGCGCGGGCAAACGCTGAAAACTCTCCTGCTATACATGCTGGTGGGCGCGATGCAACTCGGCATCATGTATCTGTTCAGCTTCCGGGCCTACGTTTACCTGTCCGTCTCGGAATTCCTGCTCTTTACCGTGCTTACGCCGCTGTACATCACGCTGATCTACGATCTGCTCAGCAGGCGTCGTCTGCGCTGGGGATATCTGCTAAGCGCTGCGCTGGCGGTCGTGGGGGCGGCGATTATTCGTTATGACAAAGTAAGCGATCACTTCTGGACCGGACTGATGTTCGTCCAGCTTGCCAATATCAGCTTTGCCATCGGCATGGTGGGCTACAAGCGCCTGATGGAGACCCGCCCGATGCCGCAGCACAACGCCTTTGCCTGGTTCTATATGGGCGCGGCAATCGTTGCGGTAGCGGCGTGGTTTATGCTCGGCAATCCGCAGAAGCTGCCGACCACGTCGCTACAGTGGGGCGTTCTGGTATGGCTGGGCGTGGTCGCGTCCGGGCTGGGTTACTTCATGTGGAACTACGGCGCGACCCAGGTCGACGCCGGTACGCTGGGGATCATGAATAACGTTCATGTGCCTGCCGGGCTGCTGGTCAACCTGGCGATCTGGCAGGAGCAGCCGCACTGGCCGAGCTTCATTATTGGGGGAGCAGTGATCCTGGCTTCGCTGTGGGTGCATCGCCGTTGGGTCGCTCCGCGCTCCGCACAAACGGAAGATGGTCGCACGCGTGGTTCCGCGTTGAGCGAATAAACGCTTCCGTAATCGGCTGACGCTGCTCGCCATCGCGCACGGCGGCGTACAGCCGGCTCCACAGTCCTTCACCCAGGGTTTTGGTCACCACCAGGCCCTGGCGTTCAAAACTCTCCACCACCCAGTGCGGCAGCGCCGCGATGCCCATTCTGGCGGCAACCATCTGAATCAACAGCAGGGTGTTATCCACGCTTTTCAGCTGTGGGCTGATGCCCGCTGGCTGGAGGAAATGACGCCAGATATCCAGTCGGCTGCGCTGAACCGGGTAAATCAGCAGCGTTTCCGTGGCCAGGTCTTCAGGGCTGATGCGCGTTTTGGCGGCCAGCGGATGGTCCGGGGCCAGCACCAGACGCACTTCGAAATCAAACATCGGGGAATAATGTAGCCCGCTGCGCGGCAGTATGTCCGAGGTCATCACCAGATCCAGCTCGCCCTGCTGGAGCGAAGGCTGAGGATCAAACGTCACGCCGGAGGTAAAGTCCATCTCCACCTGCGGCCACTTCTGGCGGAAGTTCTCAAGCGCGGGGGTCAGCCACTGAATACAGCTATGGCACTCAATGGCGATACGCAGCCGGGTCTGCTGCGGCTCGTTGCAGGACTGCAGGGCGCTCGCAATCTGCGGCAGCACCTGATTCGCGAGCTGGAGCAGAATTTCACCCTGCGGCGTAAAGCGCAGCGGCTGGCTCTTACGCACAAACAGACGAAAGCCAAGGCGTTGTTCCAGATCGCTGAACTGGTGAGAAAGTGCGGACTGGGTCTGATGCAGCGTGGCCGCCGCCGCCGCGAGTGAACCGCAGTTCCGCAACGCTTGTAGCGTTTTCAGGTGTTTTATCTCGATCATGAAAGTCCTTCACTTCGCCATGAACAATTTGCGCTTGAGGAATATACAGTACCTGCCAATTATAGATGTGTAAACATCTGGACGTCTAAATAACGAATTTCACAAGGGGCACACCATGACAATCCGTAATCACACTCTCGGTTTCCCTCGCGTTGGTCTGCGTCGCGAGCTGAAAAAAGCGCAGGAAAGCTACTGGGCGGGCAACCTCAGCCGTGAAGAATTGCTGGCAACGGGCCGCGAGCTGCGCGCACGTCACTGGGACCAGCAGAAAGACGCAGGCATTGACCTGCTGCCCGTGGGCGATTTCGCCTGGTACGACCATGTTCTGACCACCAGCCTGCTGCTTGGCAACGTGCCGGCTCGTCATCAGAACAGCGATGGATCGGTAGATATCGACACCCTGTTCCGCATTGGCCGTGGCCGTGCGCCAACGGGTGAGCCAGCGGCAGCGGCGGAAATGACCAAATGGTTCAACACCAACTATCACTATATGGTGCCTGAGTTTGTGAAAGGTCAGCAGTTCAGGCTGACCTGGACCCAGCTTCTGGATGAAGTGGACGAAGCGCTGGCGCTGGGGCATCAGGTGAAACCTGTCCTGCTGGGGCCGGTGACGTACCTGTGGCTGGGCAAGGTAAAAGGCGAGCCGTTCGACCGCCTGAGCCTGCTGAACGACATTCTGCCGGTCTACAAACAGGTGCTCATTGAGCTGGGTAAACGCGGTATTCAGTGGGTACAAATCGATGAGCCTGCGCTGGTACTGGAGCTGCCGCAGGCATGGCTGGATGCCTTCAAGCCGGCATATGCCGCGCTTACCGGGCAGGTGAAGCTGCTCCTGACCACCTATTTTGAAGGCGTCACGCCGAACCTGAATACCATTACCGCGCTGCCGGTGCAGGGCCTGCACGTTGACCTGGTCCACGGCAAAGACGATGTGGCAGCGCTGCACAAACGCCTGCCGGAAGAGTGGCTATTATCCGCAGGCCTGATCAACGGTCGTAACGTCTGGCGCGCCGATCTGACCGAGAAATATGCACAAATTAAAGACATTGTCGGGAAACGTGAGCTGTGGGTCGCATCGTCCTGCTCGCTGTTGCACAGCCCCATCGACCTGAGCGTTGAAACCCGTCTGGATGCGGAGGTGAAAAGCTGGTTTGCCTTTGCCCTGCAGAAATGCCAGGAGCTGGCCCTGCTGCGCGACGCCCTTAACAGCGGCGACACGGCGGCGATTGCCGAATGGAGCGCCCCGATTCAGGCGCGTCGTCACTCATCCCGCGTTCACAACCCGGCGGTAGAGAAACGCCTGGCGGCCATTACCGCCCAGGACAGCCAGCGTCAGAGCGCCTATGAGGTGCGTGCTGAAGCCCAGCGTGCCCGCTTTAACCTGCCTGCCTGGCCAACCACCACTATCGGCTCGTTCCCGCAGACGACTGAAATCCGCGGTCTGCGTCTCGACTTCAAAAAGGGCAAGCTGGACGCCAGCCACTACCGCACCGGTATCGCTGAGCACATCAGGCAGGCGATTACCGAGCAGGAGCGTCTCGGCCTGGACGTGCTGGTTCACGGCGAAGCCGAGCGTAACGACATGGTGGAGTACTTCGGCGAGCATCTCGACGGCTTCGTCTTTACCCAGAACGGCTGGGTCCAGAGCTATGGCTCCCGCTGCGTGAAACCGCCGGTGGTGATCGGCGATATCAGCCGCCCGGAAGCGATCACCGTGGAGTGGGCGAAGTTTGCCCAGTCGCTGACCGACAAGCCGGTGAAAGGCATGCTGACCGGCCCGGTGACCATTCTTTGCTGGTCTTTCCCGCGTGAAGACGTTAGCCGCGAAACCATCGCGAAGCAGATCGCGCTGGCGCTGCGTGACGAAGTGGCGGACCTCGAGGCGGCGGGCATCGGCATCATCCAGATTGATGAACCGGCGCTGCGTGAAGGCCTGCCGCTGCGTCGCAGTGACTGGGACGCCTATCTGAAGTGGGGCGTGGAGGCATTTCGCATCAACGCTGCCGTGGCGAAGGACGACACGCAGATCCACACCCACATGTGTTACTGCGAGTTTAACGACATCATGGACGCTATTGCCGCGCTGGACGCCGACGTGATCACCATCGAGACCTCGCGCTCGGACATGGAGCTGCTGGAATCGTTCGAGGAGTTTGATTACCCGAATGAAATCGGGCCGGGCGTGTACGACATTCACTCGCCAAACGTGCCCAGCGTGGAGTGGATTGAGGCTCTGCTGAAGAAGGCCGCCCAGCGCATTCCGGCAGAGCGCCTGTGGGTGAACCCGGACTGCGGCCTGAAAACGCGCGGCTGGCCGGAAACCCGAAGCGCCCTGGCAAACATGGTGAAGGCGGCGCAGAACTTGCGTCAGGGGTAATATAATCGCCCACCCAAAATGTAGGCCCGGTAAGGCATCGCCGCCACCGGGCTTTTGACTTTTACGCTTTCTTCCCGCCGTACTGGCTAAACCATGCCAGCATTCTCTGCCAGCCATCTTTGGCAGACTCCGCGTGATAGCTCGGACGATAATCGGCATTGAAGGCGTGTCCGGCATCCGGGTAAACCACGATCTCCGCCTTTGCGTTAGCCGCGCGAAGCGCATGGCGCATCGTGTCGACCGTATCCAGCGGAATACCGGTGTCCTGACCGCCGTACAGCCCCAACACAGGCGCGTTGAGATCGGTCGCGATATCAACAGGGTGCTTCGGCGAATTCAGCGTTTTTTCCCCAACCAGTTTGCCGTACCAGGCCACGGCGGCTTTAAGCTGCGGATTGTGTGCGGCATACAGCCAGCTAATGCGCCCACCCCAGCAGAAGCCGGTGACCATCAGACGGTGCGGATCGCCGCCGTTGCGCGCCGCCCAGCTGGCGACGTGGTCGAGGTCGGCCAGCACCTGTGCATCCGGCACTTTGCTGACTAAATTACTGAACAGCGTCGGAATATCGCTGTAGTCATTGGGATCGCCCTGGCGAAAATAGAGTTCTGGCGCAACGGCCAGATAACCCTCCAGCGCCAGGCGGCGGCAGAGGTCGCGAATGTGCTCGTGAACGCCAAAAATCTCCTGAACTACAATCACGATCGGCAGCGGACCCTCCGCCGATTCTGGCCGCGCGTGATAAGCAGGCATATTCTCTCCCTGTGTGGGAATCGAGGTTTCACCAGCGGTAATCGCCTCTTCAGGCGTTGAGACGAGGGTGGAAGCATGAGGGGCCGCAGCAGGTGCAAAGCCGGTTTTTTCAGTCATGGCATTCTCCGTACCAATGAGTTAGCGCAAAGGTAAATATAGACACCAGGTTAACAATCCACAGTGCCTGATACGGTCTATCTTTTGTGCAGTGCCCCACGATATAACTTGTTAATGTGATGTAAATCACTATTTGACGGAAATTAACTGCAATCATTTTCATTCATGGTGAGATGTGTCACGAAATTCAGCGCTTTGCTTCTGTAAAGTACCTTTTTACTTCTTCTGACTAACCGACCCACAGAGGAGTCACCTATGTCTAAGTCTGATGTTTTTCATCTCGGCCTCACTAAAAACGATTTACAAGGGGCTACGCTGGCTATCGTCCCTGGCGATCCTGAGCGTGTGGAAAAGATCGCCGCGCTGATGGATAAGCCGGTTAAGCTGGCAGCCCATCGTGAATTTACCACCTGGCGCGCGGAGCTGGATGGCAAAGCGGTCATCGTCTGCTCTACCGGTATCGGTGGCCCGTCGACCTCCATCGCTGTTGAAGAACTCGCTCAGCTGGGCATTCGGACTTTCCTGCGTATTGGTACCACGGGCGCCATTCAGCCACACATCAACGTGGGTGACGTGCTGGTCACGACCGCATCCGTGCGTCTGGATGGTGCAAGCCTGCACTTTGCGCCGATGGAGTTCCCGGCCGTCGCTGATTTTGAATGTACCACTGCGCTGGTGGACGCGGCGAAATCCATTGGTGCCACCACGCACGTGGGCGTCACCGCCTCTTCAGATACCTTCTATCCGGGCCAGGAGCGTTACGACACCTTCTCTGGCCGCGTGGTCAGCCGCTTTAAAGGCTCCATGGAAGAGTGGCAGTCAATGGGCGTGATGAACTACGAAATGGAATCTGCAACCCTGCTGACCATGTGTGCCAGCCAGGGCCTGCGCGCCGGTATGGTGGCGGGCGTTATCGTTAACCGCACTCAGCAGGAGATCCCGAACGCTGAGACCATGAAGCAGACCGAAAGTCATGCGGTGAAAATCGTGGTTGAAGCGGCTCGCCGCCTGATCTAATCCTCTCTTCTGAGATAAAAGGCCGACACGTTCGGCCTTTTCTTTTTGCGTAGCGCCTCGCAGGAAAACCCTTTCAAACTGGACGTTTATACAGCACAATTCTATTTTATGCGGGAAATTCGTTGATGCAGGGGGCAGTGTGGATATCTCTATCCTGATTTATGCAGTGGTTGCGCTGGTGAGCGTGGGCGTAGGCTGGCTGATCGCCAGCTACCAGCACGCGCAGCAAAAGGCCGACCAGCTGGCAGAGCGTGAAGAGATGGTTGCCGAACTAAGCGCGGTAAAACAACAGCTTGCCCAAAGTGGTCACTGGCGCGACGAGTGCGAGCTGCTTAATAACGAAGTGCGCAATCTGCGTGATATCAACACCTCGCTGGAAGCCGATCTTCGCGAAGTGACTACCCGCCTTGAATCTACCCAGCTGCATGCGGAAGACAAAATCCGCCAGATGATCAACAGCGAACAACGCCTGAGCGAGCAGTTTGAGAACCTCGCGAACCGCATTTTCGAGCACAGCAACCGCCGCGTTGACGAACAAAACCGCCAAAGTCTGAACAGCCTGCTGACGCCCCTGCGCGAACAGCTTGATGGCTTTCGCCGCCAGGTGCAGGACAGCTTTGGCATGGAGGCGCGAGAGCGCCACACCCTGGCCCATGAAATTCGTAACCTCCAGCAACTGAACGCCCAGATGGCGCAGGAAGCCATCAACCTGACGCGCGCGCTGAAAGGCGATAACAAAGCGCAGGGCAACTGGGGCGAAGTGGTGCTGACCCGCGTGCTGGAAGCCTCTGGCCTGCGGGAAGGGCATGAATACGAGACGCAGGTCAGCATTGAAAACGATGCCCGCTCGCGCATGCAGCCGGATGTGATTGTCCGCCTGCCGCAGGGCAAGGACGTGGTGATTGATGCCAAAATGACGCTGGTGGCGTATGAACGCTACTTCAACGCGGACGATGACTATACCCGCGAATCGGCGCTGCAGGAGCATATCGCGTCGGTGCGTAACCACATTCGTCTGCTGGGCCGCAAAGACTACCAGCAGTTGCCGGGGCTGCGTTCGCTGGACTACGTGCTCATGTTTATCCCGGTCGAACCCGCGTTTCTGCTGGCGCTCGACAGACAGCCCGAACTGATAACGGAAGCGCTGAAAAATAACATTATGCTGGTCAGCCCTACCACGCTGCTGGTGGCCTTGCGCACCATTGCTAACCTGTGGCGCTACGAGCACCAGAGCCGCAATGCGCAGCAGATCGCCGACCGTGCCAGCAAGCTGTACGACAAAATGCGCCTGTTTGTGGACGACATGTCCTCCGTAGGGCAAAGCCTGGATCGCGCCCAGGATAATTACCGCCAGGCGATGAAAAAACTTGCCTCCGGTCGCGGCAATCTTCTGGCTCAGGCGGAGGCGTTCCGCAGCATGGGGGTGGAAGTGAAGCGCGAGATTAATCCGGAACTGGTTGAACAAGCCACGGCGCAGGACGAAGAATTTCGCCTGCGTGAAGGGGCTGGTGAACAAAAGACATCCAGCGAAGACAATGATTTAGCGGCGGGATTATCCGCAGATGAGCAGCCGACGCGTTTCTATCACGGTGGTTGAATCGTAGGGCAAATGCGCCCAATCTGTTACACTTCACAAACATTTTACTGATTAGCAGGCTCTGAGATGGTTGACGATTCACAAGACACAACGCACTTTGGCTTTCAGACTGTCGCCAAAGCGCAGAAAGCTGACATGGTGGCCCACGTATTTCATTCCGTGGCGGCGAAGTACGATGTGATGAATGACTTGATGTCATTCGGTATTCATCGCTTGTGGAAGCGCTTCACCATCGACTGTAGCGGCGTGCGTCGTGGTCAGACTGTACTGGATTTGGCAGGTGGCACGGGCGACTTAACGGCTAAATTCTCCCGCCTGGTGGGGGAAACCGGTCGCGTTGTGCTGGCAGATATCAACGACTCCATGTTGAAAATGGGGCGTGAGAAGCTGCGTAACATCGGGGTTGTCGGCAACGTCGAATACGTGCAGGCAAATGCCGAAGCGCTGCCGTTCCCGGACAACACCTTCGACTGTATCACTATCTCGTTTGGCCTGCGTAACGTCACCGATAAAGACAAAGCGCTGCGCTCTATGTACCGCGTGCTGAAGCCGGGCGGACGCCTGCTGGTGCTGGAGTTCTCCAAACCGATTATCGATCCGCTGAGCAAAGCTTACGACGCCTACTCCTTCCACGTTCTGCCACGCATTGGTGAGCTGGTGGCAAACGATGCAGAGAGCTACCGCTACCTTGCGGAATCTATTCGTATGCACCCCGATCAGGACACCCTGAAGGCGATGATGCAGGATGCAGGTCTCGAAAACGTAGAGTACTTCAACATGACGGCGGGCGTCGTCGCGCTGCATCGCGGTTACAAGTTCTGAGTGGAGGTCTCCTGTGCCCTTTAAGCCTTTAGTCACTGCAGGCATCGAGAATGTACTGAACGCCTTTCTGTACCGTGCGCCTGCACTGAAAGCTGCGCGCCAGCGGTTGAACGGCAAGGTTCTGCGCATTGCGTTAAAAGAGTTCTCGACCCCGCTTGTGCTGGTATTCAGCGAACGCCAGCTTGACGTTCTGGGTGAGTGGGAAGGCGAGGCTGATTGCGCCGTCATCACGCACATGAGCGTGCTGCCAAAACTGCGCGATCGTCAGCAGCTCACGGCGCTGATCCGCAGCGGTGAGCTGGAGGTTGAAGGTGACATCCAGGTTGTGCAGAACTTCGTTGCGCTCAGCGATCTCGCCGAGTTTGACCCGGCAGAGTTGCTCGCGCCGTATATCGGCGACATTGCAGCAGAAGGGATCGGCAAAGCTATTCAGGGCGGAACGGCGATCCTGCGTAAAACGCTGCAACGACAGCAGCGCTATGCAGCGGAAGTGTTAACCGAAGAGTGGCGAATGGCACCGGGACCGCTGGAAGTGGCATGGTTTGCAGAAGAGACGGCGGCCGTAGAACGTGCGGTTGATGCATTAACCAAACGGCTGGAAAAACTGGAGGGCAAATGACGCCTGGTGAAATTCGGCGCCTCTACTTTATCGTTCAGACATTTTTGAGTTACGGGCTCGACGAGCTTATCCCCAAAATGCGTATCACGCTGCCGCTTCGTCTCTGGCGGCGAACGTTGTTCTGGATGCCCAATCGCCATAAAGACCAGGAGTTAGGTGAACGCCTGCGTCTGGCGTTACAGGAGCTTGGTCCGGTCTGGATTAAGTTCGGGCAGATGCTCTCGACCCGTCGCGATCTCTTCCCGCCACAAATTGCCGATCAGCTTGCGCTCCTGCAGGATCGCGTTGCGCCGTTTGACGGCGCACGGGCCAAAAAGCAGATTGAACAGGCGATGGGCAACATTCCTGTTGAAACCTGGTTTGATGATTTTGACATTCAGCCGCTTGCCTCGGCCTCTATCGCTCAGGTGCATACCGCGCGCCTGAAAGAGAACGGCAAAGAGGTGGTAATCAAGGTTATCCGCCCTGATATCCTGCCGATTATCAGAGCCGATATGAAGCTTATCTATCGCCTTGCGCGCTGGGTACCGCGTCTGCTGCCTGACGGACGTCGTCTACGTCCGCTGGAAGTGGTGCGTGAGTATGAAAAAACGTTGATTGATGAACTCAATCTGCTGCGTGAATCCGCGAACGCCATTCAGCTGCGCCGCAACTTTGAAGGCAGCCCGATGCTCTACGTGCCGGAGGTCTACTCAGACTATTGCAGCGAAGGCATGATGGTGATGGAGCGCATTTACGGCATTCCTGTTTCCGATGTGGCTGCGCTGGAAAAGCAGGGAACCAACATGAAGCTGCTGGCCGAGCGCGGGGTTCAGGTCTTCTTTACTCAGGTCTTCCGCGACAGCTTCTTCCATGCGGATATGCACCCGGGCAACATTTTTGTCAGCTACGAACACCCTGAAAACCCGAAATACATCGGTATCGACTGCGGTATTGTCGGCTCGCTGAACAAAGAAGATAAACGCTACCTCGCAGAGAACTTTATCGCGTTCTTTAATCGCGATTACCGCAAGGTGGCTGAACTGCACGTCGATTCCGGCTGGGTTCCGCCGGATACCAACGTCGAAGAATTTGAGTTTGCGATCCGTACGGTCTGTGAACCGATTTTTGAAAAACCGCTGTCGGAGATCTCTTTCGGCCACGTTTTACTCAATCTATTTAATACTGCGCGTCGCTTCAACATGGAAGTGCAGCCTCAATTAGTTTTACTTCAGAAAACACTACTTTACGTTGAGGGCGTAGGCCGCCAGCTCTATCCTCAGTTAGACTTGTGGAAAACGGCGAAGCCTTTCCTTGAATCGTGGATTAAAGATCAGGTCGGTATTCCGGCGCTGGTTCGCTCCTTAAAAGAGAAAGGACCGTTCTGGATTGAAAAAATGCCTGAAATTCCTGAACTGGTTTACGACAGTTTGCGTCAGAGCAAGAACCTTCAGCACAGCATGGATACAATCGCCCACGAGCTTAAAACCAGTCGTGCACGTCAGGGTCAGTCACGTTATCTCTTTGGGATAGGGGCGACACTGCTGCTAAGCGGCACGCTGCTGCTGATCAATCGTCCGGACTGGGAGATGATGCCCGCCTGGCTGATGGCCGCGGGCGTCGTGGTCTGGCTCGCTGGCTGGAGAAAAACGCGCTGAATTGGCATCGCTATCGACAGGTTGCATACGTATAATGCGATCTGGTTAATTAATCATCTATCACTGGGGAACACGTATGGGTGGTATCAGTATCTGGCAATTGTTAATCATTGCCGTCATCGTCGTACTGCTGTTTGGTACGAAGAAACTCGGTTCTATCGGTTCCGATCTGGGTGCATCTATCAAAGGCTTTAAGAAAGCCATGGGCGATGATGAAAGTAAGCAGGACAAAGCCAGCCAGGATGCGGACTTCACTGCTAAAACCATCGCTGATAAGCAAGATGAAGCCAAAAAGGAAGACGCTAAACGCCACGATAAAGAGCAGGTGTAATTCGTGTTCGATATTGGTTTTGGTGAGTTACTGCTGGTCTTCGTGATTGGCCTGATTGTACTGGGGCCGCAACGTTTACCCGTCGCGGTAAAAACCGTTGCGGGTTGGGTACGTGCGCTGCGATCGCTGGCTACGACAGTACAAAACGAGCTGGCACAGGAGCTTAAGCTTCAGGAATTTCAGGACAGCCTGAAAAAGGTTGAGAAGGCGAGCATGGACAACCTGACGCCGGAGCTGAAAGCCTCGATGGACGAACTGCGCGAAGCGGCGGAATCCATGAAGCGGTCTTACAGCATTAACGATCCTGAAAAGGCGAGCGATGAAGCTAACACCATCCATAACCCGGTGGTGAAAGGCAGCGAAGAACAGCGTGAGGGCGTAACGCCATCAAGCGCTGAGCATCAGGCCGCTGCGCCTGAGCAGACGCCGCAGGAATCCGAAGTGAAAAAACCGGTGCAGCCGGAAGAGCCCGTGGTAAAAGCGGCTGAAGCAAAGCCCGCTGCCCCCGTTTCCGAATCATCCCCTTCGTCGAGTGATAAAGCGTAAACATGGCAGTAGATGATACTCAACCGCTCATTGCGCACCTGATTGAGCTGCGTAAGCGCCTGTTAAACTGCATTATTGCGGTTTTTCTCATTTTCCTGTGCCTGGTCTATTTTGCTAATGACATCTATCAGGTGGTCTCCGCGCCGCTGATTAAGCAAATGCCGCTGGGTGCAACGATGATCGCAACGGACGTTGCGTCACCGTTCTTTACCCCGATTAAGCTGACATTCTGGGTGTCGCTGATCGCCTCTGCGCCAGTCATTCTGTATCAGGTCTGGGCGTTTGTGGCGCCTGCGCTGTACAGACACGAACGCAAGCTGGTGATCCCGCTGCTGGTGTCCAGCTCCCTGCTGTTCTATATCGGCATGGCGTTCGCTTACTTTGTGGTCTTCCCGCTGGCCTTTGGCTTCCTGACGCATACCGCGCCGGTGGGCGTTCAGGTATCGACGGACATTGCCAGCTACCTCAGCTTCGTTATGGCGCTGTTCATGGCGTTTGGCGTGGCGTTTGAAGTGCCGGTAGCCATTGTGCTGCTCTGCTGGGTGGGCGTCACCACGCCTGACGATCTGCGCAAAAAGCGCCCGTATATCCTGGTCGGAGCATTTGTTGTGGGCATGCTGCTGACGCCGCCGGACGTTTTCTCCCAAACGCTGCTGGCTATACCGATGTACTGCCTGTTTGAAGTCGGGGTGTTCTTCTCGCGCTTCTATGTGGGTAAAGGACGTCGGCAGAACGAAGAAGACGACGAGTCTGAACAGACCACAGAAGAATAAAACCAGCCGCCCGTCAGGGCGGTTGTCATATGGGGAAGCGCATGTTTGATATTGGACTCAATCTCACCAGCCCGCAGTTTGCCAAAGATGTCGACGACGTCGTCGCGCGCGCGTTTGCCGCAGGGGTAAAAGGCCTGTTGCTGACGGGAACCAACCTGCATGAGAGCGAGCAGGCGCAGCAGCTGGCGCAACGTTATGACCATTGCTGGTCAACGGCAGGGGTACACCCTCACGACAGCAGTCACTGGACGGATCGCAGCGCTGAAACGCTCCGTCAGTTGGCGATGACGCCTGAGGTGGTCGCCATCGGTGAGTGCGGTCTCGATTTTAACCGCAACTTTTCAACGCCTGATGAGCAGGAACAGGCCTTTACCGCCCAGCTTGCTCTGGCAGCCGAGCTGGAAATGCCGGTATTCATGCATTGCCGCGACGCCCACGAACGTTTCCTCACGCTGCTGGAACCGTGGCTAGATAAGCTGCCGGGGGCCGTGTTGCACTGTTTTACCGGATCGCGGCAGGAGGCACTTGAGTGCCTGCAGCGTGGGCTGTATTTGGGGATAACCGGCTGGGTTTGCGATGAGCGTCGTGGGCTTGAACTGCGCGACTTACTGCCCGTCATTCCGGCTGATCGCCTGCTGGTTGAAACGGATGCGCCCTATTTATTGCCGCGCGATATAAAGCCCAAACCGGCCTCTCGGCGTAACGAACCGGCCTGGCTGGGGCATATCGTTGAACGCGTGGCGCACTGGCGCGGGGACGATCCGCAGTGGCTGTCAGCACAAACGGATGACAACGTTCGCCGCCTGTTTGGGATAACGTTTTAAACTTTGCGAAAGTCGGTGTTTTTGACGCTTTGCAGCACCTGTTTATTCAGAAGGTTTAGCAGCAGCATGGAGCGGGCTTCCCCGTCCGGCTCAGAGAAGATAGCCTGAAGGCCTTCAAACGCGCCTTCGGTGATCACCACGCTATCGCCCGCATAGGGCGTTTCCGGGTCGGTTATTCCTTCCGGTTGCTGATAGACCGATAGCTGATGGATAACCGTTGAGGGGACCGTCGCGGGGCTGGCACCAAAACGCACAAAGTGGCTGACGCCGCGCGTGGCGCTGATGGTCGTAGTGTGGATGACTTCCGGGTCGAATTCGACGAACAGATAGTTTGGGAACAGAGGTTCGCTGACGAGGGCGCGTTTGCCACGCTGCATTTTTTCAAGCGTGATCACGGGCGTCAGGCAGTTCACAGACTGACGTTCCAGATGTTCCTGCGCGCGTTGAAGTTGCCCGCGTTTGCAATACAGTAAATACCAGGCCTGCATAATCACTCTTTCCCTTTATTCGGGGCGCAAGCATACCAAAATCCAGGTGGGATCGCTAAGGTGATTATAATGGCCGGAAAGGAAGTAAGTCGCAGAAATTCACCCCAATTTAACAAAATTACAGCATCACGCAGGCTTACGCCGTATAATGAAGCGCTTACAGAGAGGCCATGACTAACTGCATGAAATACCACGATCTACGCGACTTCCTGGCACTGCTGGAAAAGCAGGGCGAACTCAAACGCATTACGCTTCCTGTCGATCCCTTTCTGGAGATGACAGAAATTGCCGACCGCACCCTGCGTGCCGGTGGCCCCGCTTTGTTGTTTGAAAATCCAAAAGGCTATTCCATGCCGGTGCTGTGCAACCTGTTCGGCACACCGCGTCGCGTAGCGATGGGGATGGGGCAAGAGGATGTCACGGCGCTACGTGAAGTGGGCAAACTGCTGGCCTTTCTGAAAGAGCCTGAACCACCAAAAGGTTTCCGCGATTTATTCGACAAACTGCCGCAGTTTAAGCAGGTGTTGAACATGCCAACCAAACGCCTGCGCGGTGCGCCGTGCCAGCAGAAAGTGCTGGAAGGCGACGCGGTTGATCTGACAAAAATCCCGATTATGCAGTGCTGGCCCGAAGATGCCGCGCCGCTCATTACCTGGGGCCTGACCGTAACGCGTGGCCCGCACAAAGAGCGCCAGAATCTCGGCATTTATCGCCAGCAGCGGATTGGAAAAAACAAACTCATCATGCGCTGGTTGTCCCATCGCGGTGGCGCACTGGACTTCCAGGAGTGGTGTGCAGCGCATCCCGGCGAGCGTTTCCCTGTTTCTGTCGCGCTGGGTGCTGACCCGGCGACGATCCTTGGGGCGGTCACACCCGTGCCGGATACGCTCTCCGAATACGCCTTTGCGGGACTTTTGCGCGGCACGAAAACCGAAGTGGTGAAGTGCATCTCTAATGACCTGGAAGTGCCGGCCAGCGCTGAGATTGTTCTCGAAGGTTATATTGAGCAGGGCGAGCTGGCACCGGAAGGGCCGTACGGCGACCACACGGGCTATTACAACGAAGTGGATAACTTCCCGGTGTTTACCGTAACGCACATTACCCAGCGTGACGATCCGATTTACCACTCGACCTATACGGGCCGTCCACCGGATGAACCGGCTGTGCTGGGCGTGGCGCTGAACGAAGTGTTTGTGCCGATCCTGCAAAAGCAGTTCCCGGAAATCGTTGATTTCTATCTGCCGCCGGAAGGGTGCTCTTACCGCCTGGCCGTTGTGACCATCAAAAAGCAGTATGCCGGTCATGCTAAACGCGTGATGATGGGCGTATGGTCTTTCCTGCGCCAGTTTATGTATACCAAATTTGTGATTGTCTGCGATGATGACGTCAATGCCCGCGACTGGAATGACGTTATCTGGGCCATTACCACGCGTATGGATCCGGCGCGCGACACGGTGCTGGTGGAAAACACACCGATTGATTATCTGGATTTTGCCTCGCCGGTTTCCGGCCTTGGCTCAAAGATGGGACTGGATGCCACGAATAAATGGCCTGGCGAAACCGACCGTGAATGGGGTCGCCCGATCGAAAAAGATCCTGCCGTGACCGCGCGCATTGACGCGATCTGGGACGAGCTGGCCATAATGAGTAACGGTAAAACTGAATCTGACCGTTAAGCCCTATAGACTTCCCGACAGAGAGAGCGAATGACAACCTTAAGCTGTAAAGTGACTTCGGTAGATGCCATTACCGACACCGTATATCGCGTCCGTTTAACGCCTGAAGCGCCATTCTCTTTCCGCGCTGGTCAGTACTTAATGGTTGTGATGGATGAGCGCGATAAGCGTCCTTTCTCGATGGCTTCAACGCCTGCTGAGCAGGAATTTATTGAGCTGCATATCGGTGCGTCAGAGCTTAACCTGTATGCGATGGCGGTGATGGATCGCATTCTGAAGGAGCGTGAAATCGTCGTGGATATTCCACACGGTGAAGCCTGGTTGCGTGATGACGAAGAGCGTCCCCTAATCCTGATTGCCGGTGGCACCGGCTTCTCCTACGTGCGTTCGATTCTGCTGACCGCGCTGGCGCGCAACCCGAATCGTGATATCACGATTTACTGGGGCGGCCGTGAAGAGAAGCATCTGTACGATCTGTCTGAACTGGAAGCGCTGAGCGTAACCCATCCGAACCTGCGCATTGAGCCAGTTGTTGAGCAGCCTGAAGAGGGCTGGCGTGGACGCAACGGGACGGTGTTAACGGCGGTACTGCAGGATTACGGTACGCTGGCGGGGCACGATATCTATATTGCCGGTCGTTTCGAAATGGCGAAAATTGCCCGTGACCTGTTCTGCAATGAACGCGATGCGCGTGAGGACCGTCTCTTCGGCGATGCGTTTGCGTTCATTTAAATAAAAAAACCCGCCCCTGACAGGCGGGAAGAACGGCAACTAAACTGTCTTTCTTCGCCAATGACGCCATAACTGCGTTAGCTGCGCTCGTTCACCCGAATCACTTACTTGAGTAAGCTCATCGGGATTCGCTCGCTTGCCGCCTTGTTCTGACGCCATTGGCTTTGAGATACTTTTCCTTATTTACACTCTTTCAAATACCGTCGCGATACCCTGACCCAGCCCGATACACATTGTTGCCAGGCCAAACTG
Organism: Enterobacter sp. V87_3; assembly: GCF_029967835.1. Lineage (NCBI taxonomy): Bacteria > Pseudomonadati > Pseudomonadota > Gammaproteobacteria > Enterobacterales > Enterobacteriaceae > Enterobacter > Enterobacter sp. V87_3. Next base: position 72,340 of record NZ_JASCAM010000016.1, read on the forward strand.
GGCATCTTTGCGTTCCATCAGGTTAATCAGCGTGGTGCTGATACGCGCGCCGGAACAGCCCAGAGGGTGACCAAGGGCGATCGCCCCGCCGTTGAGGTTAATCTTCTCGTCGATCTGCTCCATTAGCCCCAGATCTTTAATGCACGGCAGGATCTGCGCGGCGAAGGCTTCGTTCATCTCAAAGAGATCGATATCGCTGGCGGTTAAACCGGCTTTTTTCAGCGCCAGCGTTGAGGCGGGAACCGGACCGTAACCCATAATCGACGGGTCGCAGCCGACAACCGCCATTGAACGCACTCGGGCGCGTGGCGTCAGGCCCAGCTCGCGGGCGCGGCTTTCGCTCATCACCAGCATCGCGGCTGCACCGTCGGAAAGCGCAGACGAGGTGCCTGCGGTCACCGTGCCGGTGACCGGATCAAAGGCAGGACGCAGCGTGGAGAGTCCTTCGACGGTTGTCTCCGGGCGGATCACTTCGTCCCAGGTAAACTGCTTCAGCACGCCGTCGGCATCATGACCGCCGGTGGGAATGATCTCGTTCTTAAACGCGCCGGACTGCGTGGCGGCCCAGGCGCGGGCGTGAGAGCGCGCGGCAAAGGCATCCTGCATTTCACGGCTGATACCGTGCAGGCGTGAGAGCATCTCGGCGGTCAGCCCCATCATACCGGCGGCTTTCGCGACGTTGCGGCTCATGCCCGGATGGAAATCGACACCGTGGCTCATGGGTACGTGGCCCATATGTTCCACGCCGCCGACCAGGCACGCCTGCGCATCACCGGTCATGATCATGCGGGCCGCGTCGTGCAGCGCCTGCATTGACGAGCCGCACAGGCGGTTGACGGTGACGGCCGGAACCGAATGCGGGATCTCCGCCAGCAGCGACGCGTTACGGGCGATGTTGAAGCCCTGCTCCAGCGTTTGCTGCACGCAGCCCCAGTAGATATCGTCCAGCGCCGCAGGATCCAGCGCCGGGTTGCGCGCCAGCAGGCTGCGCATCAGGTGTGCGGAGAGGTCTTCCGCGCGTACGTTGCGAAAGGCTCCGCCCTTGGAACGGCCCATCGGGGTACGAATTGCATCAACAATGACAACCTTTTCCATTGTGACTCCTTAAGCCGTTTTCAGCTCGCCAACCGGACGGGCGGGCTCAACTGCGGGATAGTAGGGTTCGTTATGGTGCGCTTTGTTACGCAGACCTTCCGGCACGTCATAGAGCGGGCCGAGGTGCTGGTACTGCTGCGCCATATCGAGATATTTTGCGCTGCCGAGCGTATCCAGCCAGCGGAACGCGCCGCCGTGGAACGGTGGGAAGCCAAGGCCATAGACCAGCGCCATATCCGCTTCGGCCGGGCTGGCGATAATGCCTTCTTCCAGGCAACGCACCACTTCGTTAATCATCGGAATCATCATCCGGGCGATGATTTCTTCGTCGGTAAAGTCCCGTTTTGGCTGACTAACGTCGGACAACAGGCCATCCACCGCCGGATCTTCTTCTTTCTTCGGCTTGCCCTTGCTGTCTTCTTTATAGCGCCAGAAGCCCAGGCCGTTTTTCTGACCAAAACGGTTGGCGTCAAACAGCGCGTCAATCGCGTCGCGGTAATCTTTCTGCATACGCTGCGGGAAGCCCGCCGCCATCACCGCCTGCGCGTGATGTGCGGTATCAATGCCGACCACATCCAGCAGGTATGCCGGGCCCATTGGCCAGCCGAACTGTTTTTCCATCACTTTATCGACTTTGCGGAAGTCTGCGCCGTCGCGCAGCAGCTGGCTGAAGCCGGCGAAGTACGGGAACAGCACGCGGTTGACGAAGAAGCCCGGACAGTCATTCACCACGATCGGCGTTTTGCCCATTTTGCTGGCCCACGCCACCACTTTGGCGATGGTCTCGTCAGAGGTTTTTTCACCGCGGATCACTTCGACCAGCGGCATACGGTGCACCGGGTTGAAGAAGTGCATGCCGCAGAAGTTTTCCGGGCGCTTTAATACGCTTGCCAGTTCGCTAATCGGAATGGTGGAGGTGTTCGAGGCCAGAACGGTGTCCGGGCGAACCTTATCTTCGGTCTCGGCCAGTACCGCTTTTTTGACCTTCGGATTCTCAACGACCGCTTCCACTACCACGTCCACGCGATCGAAACCGCTGTATTCCAGCGTGGGCTGGATCGTGGAGATCACGCTGGACAGCTTCAGGCCGTCAATTTTGCCGCGCTCCAGCTGTTTGTTGAGCAGTTTGGCCGCTTCGGTCATGCCCAGCGTAAGGGATTTATCGCTGATATCCTTCATCACCACCGGCACGCCTTTCCAGGCCGACTGATAAGCAATACCGCCGCCCATAATGCCTGCGCCGAGCACCGCCGCGTGTTTTGGCGTCTCAACGTGTTTGGTCAACTGTTTGGCTTTACCCTTCACGAACTGATCGTTCAGGAAAATGCCAACCAGCGCGCGGGCCTCATTGGTGTGCGCCAGCGGGACAAAGCTTTGGTTTTCAAGCTTCAGGGCTTCATCACGTCCCAGGCGGGCTGCCGCCTCGATGGTTTTCACCGCGGTGATCGGCGCCGGATAGTGTTTACCCGCCGTTTGCATCACCATGCCTTTGGCGATGGTGAAGCTCATGGCCGCTTCAATTTTGCTGAGCTTTAACGGCTCGAGCTTCGGCTGGCGTTTGGCTTTCCAGTCGAGATCGCCATTGATTGCCTGACGCAGAACCGCAACAGAACCCTCAATCAGTTTTTCCTGCTTAACGACGCCATCCACCAGGCCGATTTTCAGCGCCTGCTCCGCGCCAACATCTTTACCGGCGGCAATGATCTCCAGCGCGCTGTCGGCACCGAGCATGCGTGGCATACGCACGGAACCGCCAAAGCCCGGCATGATGCCCAGTTTGGTTTCCGGCAGGCCGATGCGCAGGTCTGGCGTGGCCAGACGATAATCGGTGGCCAGCACGCACTCGCAACCGCCGCCCAGCGCATAGCCGTTCACGGCGGAGATCGTCGGAACCGGTAAATCTTCCAGACGATTAAAGACGCTGTTGGCAAAGTGCAGCCACTGGCTCAGCTGTTCTTCCGGAACGAGGAACAGCGAGAGGAATTCGGTGATATCCGCACCGACAATAAAGGCCGCTTTATTTGAGCGCAGCAGCAGCCCTTTTAAATCAGGTTGTTTTTCAAGCACGTCCAGCGCCTGGCCAAGGCTGGCCACCGTCGCGGTATCGAGCTTGTTGACCGAGCCGGGGGCATCGAACACCAGTTCGGCAATGCCATCTTCCAGCCAGTTGAGGTACAGGGTGTCGCCTTTGTAGAGCATGTCAGTCTCCTGAATCCAGCATGTGGATCTGGTCGTACCAGATGAGACGGAGTGTGGGATTTATGTTAAAAAAATGCAAATCACTCATTAAGAAATTGCTGCATTGATCACGGTCGGTGGAAATCACGCAGTGAGGGAGAGGTGTGCTAAGATGCGATGACTTGAGGTCAATAAAACGAAAGGAAGAATGATGGACTCACTGGCTTCGCTTTATAAAAATCATATCGTTACCCTACAGGAACGTACCCGCGATGTGCTGGCGCGCTTTAAGCTGGACGCGCTGCTGATTCACTCCGGTGAGCTGATGAACACGTTTCTCGACGATCATGCTTATCCCTTCAAAGTTAACCCGCAGTTTAAAGCCTGGGTGCCGGTAACACAGGTTCCCAACTGCTGGCTGCTGGTGGATGGCGTGAACAAGCCGAAACTGTGGTTCTACCTGCCGGTGGACTACTGGCACAACGTGGAACCGCTGCCGACGTCCTTCTGGACGGAAGAAATTGATGTGATTGCGCTGCCGAAAGCCGACGGCATTGGCAGCCAGTTGCCCGCTGCGCGCGGCAATATCGCCTATATCGGCCCTGTTGCGGAGCGCGCGCTGGGTCTGGATATTCCGGCAGATAAACTCAACCCGAAAGGGGTGCTGGATTACCTGCACTATAACCGCGCTTATAAAACCGATTACGAACTGTACTGCATGCGCCAGGCGCAAAAAACGGCCGTTACCGGCCACCGTGCGGCGCATGAAGCCTTCCTGTCCGGCATGAGCGAGTTCGATATCAACCAGGCCTATCTGACTGCCACCGGTCACCGTGATACCGATGTTCCTTACAGCAACATTGTGGCGCTGAACGAGCATGCCTCTGTACTGCACTACACCAAACTGGATCACCATGTACCGTCTGAGATGCGCAGCTTCCTGCTGGATGCGGGCGCGGAGTACAACGGCTACGCGGCTGACCTGACCCGTACCTGGGCGGCGAATGCGGATACGGACTTTGCGCACCTCATTAAAGACGTTAACGATGAACAGCTGGCGCTTATCAGCACCATGAAAGCGGGCACCAGCTACGTGGATTACCACATCCAGTTCCATCAGCGCATCGCCAAGCTGCTGCGTAAGCATCAGATTGTGAAAGACATGAGCGAAGAGGCGATGGTTGAGAACGATCTGACCGGGCCATTCATGCCGCACGGTATTGGTCACCCGCTGGGTCTGCAGGTTCATGATGTCGCGGGCTTTATGCAGGATGATACCGGCACGCATCTGGCCGCACCGTCAAAATATCCTTTCCTGCGTTGCACCCGCATTCTTGAGCCACGCATGGTGCTGACCATTGAGCCGGGGATCTACTTTATCGAATCCCTGCTGGCACCGTGGCGCGAAGGGCAGTTCAGCAAGCACTTCAACTGGGAAAAAATTGAGGCGCTTAAACCGTTTGGCGGTATCCGTATCGAAGACAACGTGGTCATCCACGAAAACGGTACCGAGAACATGACGCGAGATCTGAAGCTGGCCTGATGGAAAGCTGGCTGATACCGGCTGAACCGGTCACCTGTGTTGAGGAAATCAAGAAAAGCCGTTTTATCACGCTGCTCGCGCATACCGAGGGCGTGGAGGCGGCCAAGGCGTTTGTCGAGTCCGTTCGCGCGCAGCATCCTGACGCACGTCACCACTACGTGGCGTGGGTAGCGGGGCCGCCAAACGACTCGCAGCAGCTGGGGTTTTCAGACGACGGTGAACCGGCGGGTACGGCTGGTAAGCCCATGCTCTCGCAGCTGATGGGCAGCGGCGTGGGCGAGATCACCGCCGTGGTGGTTCGCTACTACGGCGGGATTTTATTAGGCACGGGTGGGCTGGTGAAAGCCTACGGTGGCGGCGTCCAGCAGGCGCTGAATCTGCTGATAACCACCCGCAAAACGCCACTGACCGAATATACTCTGTTATGTGACTACGCCCAGCTGTCGGGCATTGACGCGCTGCTCAGGCAGTTTAACGGCGCGATAGTCCACAGCGATTACCAGGCGATGGTGCAACTGCGTGTGGCGCTTCCACAGGCGGAACTGGCTGCTTTTTCAGCGAAACTCGCTGATTTTAGTCGCGGCGCGTTGCAATTGCTGCCGATTGAAGAATAATCCCCACCTTACTTTTAATACCAAAGGAAGCGGCAGAGATGCATTTTCGTGCCATTACCCGAATCGTTGGACTGCTGGTCATACTCTTTTCCGGGACGATGATCCTCCCTGGACTGGTGGCGCTTCTTTACAGAGACGGTGCGGGTCGCGCGTTTACCCAGACCTTCTTTGTTGCGCTGGCGATCGGTTCGCTGCTGTGGTGGCCAAACCGCCGTGAAAAAGGGGAACTGAAATCGCGCGAGGGGTTCCTGATTGTCGTGCTGTTCTGGACGGTGCTGGGAAGCGTCGGTTCGCTGCCCTTTATCTTCTCTGAACAGCCCAACCTGAGCATCACGGATGCCTTTTTTGAATCCTTCTCCGGCTTAACGACTACCGGTGCCACCACGCTGGTGGGGCTGGATTCGTTACCCCACGCAATCCTCTTTTATCGTCAGATGCTCCAGTGGTTCGGCGGTATGGGGATCATCGTCCTGGCGGTAGCTATTTTGCCTATTCTGGGCGTCGGCGGGATGCAGCTCTATCGTGCTGAAATGCCAGGCCCGCTAAAAGATAACAAAATGCGGCCACGTATTGCCGAGACGGCGAAAACCCTGTGGCTTATCTACGTTTTGCTGACGGTGGCCTGTGCGCTGGCGCTGTGGTTTGCCGGTATGCCCGCATTTGATGCCATCGGACACAGCTTTGCGACCATCGCTATCGGCGGATTTTCAACGCACGACGCCAGCGTGGGCTACTTTGACAGCCCAACGATTAACACCATTATTGCCATCTTTTTGCTGATCTCCGGCTGTAACTATGGCCTGCACTTCTCTTTACTGAGCGGGCGTAGCCTGAAAGTGTACTGGCGTGACCCGGAGTTCCGCATGTTTATTGGCGTGCAGTTAACGCTGGTCATTATCTGTACCCTGGTCCTGTGGTTCCACGACGTTTATACCTCGGCGGTCACAACGCTAAACCAGGCGTTCTTCCAGGTGGTGTCGATGGCGACGACCGCCGGTTTTACCACGGACAGCATTGCGCGCTGGCCGTTGTTCCTGCCGGTCCTGCTGCTTTGCTCCGCGTTTATTGGGGGCTGTGCCGGGTCAACGGGCGGGGGGCTGAAGGTGATTCGAATTCTGCTGTTATTCAAGCAGGGGAACCGTGAGCTGAAACGTCTGGTCCACCCGAACGCGGTCTACAGTATCAAGCTGGGAAACCGCGCACTGCCTGAACGTATTCTCGAAGCCGTGTGGGGGTTCTTCTCCGCCTATGCGCTGGTCTTTATCGTCAGTATGCTGGCTATTATTGCTACCGGCGTTGATGATTTCTCGGCGTTTGCTTCTGTTGTGGCTACGCTTAATAACCTTGGGCCTGGGCTGGGCGTGGTGGCGGATAACTTTGCCAGCATGAACCCGGTCGCGAAGTGGATCTTGATTGCCAACATGCTGTTTGGTCGTCTTGAGGTCTTTACGCTGCTGGTTCTGTTTACCCCAACATTCTGGCGCGAGTAAGGAGTCGTCGGTGAAAACACTTATTCTTTTCTCAACGCGAGACGGGCAAACGCGTGAGATTGCCTCTTATCTTGCTTCTGAATTAAAAGAGCAGGGCATTTACTCGGACGTGGTGAACCTGAACCGTGCCGAACAGATTGCCTGGCAGGATTACGATCGCGTAGTGATTGGCGCGTCTATTCGTTATGGTCATTTCCATCCTGCACTGGACCGTTTCGTGAAGAAACACCTGGCTGCGCTCAGTCGGCTGCCTGGCGCGTTCTATTCGGTCAACCTGGTCGCCCGTAAAGCTGAAAAGCGTACGCCGCAGACAAACAGCTATACGCGTAAGTTTTTGCTGAACTCGCCATGGCAACCCGATCTGTGCGCTGTCTTCGCCGGGGCGCTGCGCTACCCGCATTATCGCTGGTATGACCGGATGATGATCCGCCTGATTATGAAAATGACCGGCGGTGAAACCGATACGCGTAAAGAAGTGGTATATACCGACTGGCTGCAGGTGGCCGGTTTTGCCCGGGAAATCGCACAGTTAACAAGCGATTCGCGGGTAAATTAAGCGTGAAGTTTGAAAAGTGAGCGAACGACAATTTTTTTGTATTTTATGCTTGTCACTTCAGAATAACTCCCTATAATGCGCCTCCACTGACACGGAACAACGG
>NZ_JASCAM010000017.1:0-63270 GCF_029967835.1 Enterobacter sp. V87_3
CCTGTGACCCCATCATTATGAGTGATGTGCTCTAACCAACTGAGCTACGTAGCCATCTTTTTTTCGCGTTACCTTATCGGCGTTGCGGGGCGCATTATGCGTATAGACCCTTGCAGCGTCAACACCTTTTTCAACGAAAATGTCCTGAATGTGACTGTTTGGTTAGGTTGCGAACAGCGTGGCCGAATAATCGGCAATTATTGGTTATTAATCGATTTTGTACCGTTAAATTCAGGGCAAAAAAAAGACCCCGCAGGGTCTTTTTTGGTGCAGTGGATCATTTATACGCAGATTGATGAACGCCTACCGCACGCCCTGACGGATCGTTCATCGATTTGAACGATTCATCCCACTCGATCGCTTTCGCCGACGAGCAGGCCACGGACGGGCCGCCTGGTACGCATTCAGCAGCGCTCGGTACCGGGAACAGCTCTTCGAAGATCTCACGATACAGATACGCTTCTTTCGAACCCGGCGTGTTGTACGGGAAACGGAAGCTCGCGGTTTCCAGTTGCTGATCAGAAACCTGTTTCGCCGCCACCTCTTTCAGGGTGTCGATCCAGCTGTAACCCACGCCATCGGAGAACTGCTCTTTCTGACGCCATGCCACGCTTGCCGGCAGGTAAGATTCAAAGCATTCGCGCAGGATATGTTTTTCCATTTTACCGTTGCCGCACATTTTATCCTGCGGGTTGATACGCATCGCGACGTCGAGGAATTTTTTATCGAGGAACGGGACGCGGGCTTCAACGCCCCAGGCCGACATCGCTTTGTTGGCGCGGGCGCAGTCAAACATGTGCAGTGCCTGCAGCTTGCGCACGGTCTCTTCATGCAGTTCTTTGGCGTTCGGCGCTTTGTGGAAGTACAGGTAGCCGCCAAACACTTCGTCAGATCCTTCCCCGGATAGCACCATCTTAATGCCCATCGCTTTGATCTTACGGGACATCAGGTACATCGGCGTGGAGGCGCGAATCGTCGTCACATCATAGGTTTCAATGTGATAGATCACATCGCGGATCGCATCCAGACCTTCCTGCACGGTGAAGTGAATTTCGTGATGCACGGTGCCAAGATGATTTGCCACTTCCTGCGCGGCTTTCAGATCCGGTGCCCCTTCCAGGCCGACGGCAAAGGAGTGCAGCTGCGGCCACCAGGCTTCTGAGCGCTCCTGATCCTCGACGCGACGTGCGGCGAACTTCTTGGTGATCGCGGAGATCACGGAGGAGTCCAGCCCGCCGGAAAGCAGTACGCCATACGGCACGTCTGACATCAGGTGGCTTTTCACGGACTCTTCCAGCGCCTGACGCAGTTCGGCTTTATCAGTGACGTTGTCTTTAACCGCGTCATAGTCAAACCAGTCGCGATGATAATACGGGCGGATCTCGCCGTCCTGGCTCCACAGGTAGCTGCCCGCCGGGAACTCTTTGATGGTGCGGCAAACCGGCACCAGGGCTTTCATTTCAGAGGCGACATAGAAGTTACCGTGTTCATCGTGCCCCATGTACAGCGGGATAATACCGAGATGGTCACGGCCAATCAGGTAAGCCTCTTTTTCGCTGTCGTACAGGGCAAAAGCAAACATGCCCTGCAGCTCGTCGAGGAATTCAGGACCTTTCTCCTGATACAGCGCCAGGATCACTTCGCAGTCAGAACCGGTCTGGAAGGCGTAGCGGTCGCTATATTCAGCGCGCAGGGCCTGATGGTTGTAGATTTCACCGTTCACCGCCAGCGCGTGCGTTTTTTTCTCGTTATACAGCGGCTGTGCTCCGGCATTGACGTCAACAATGGACAGACGTTCGTGCGCAAGGATGGCTTTATCGCTGGCGTAAACGCCGGACCAGTCCGGGCCGCGATGGCGCATCAGGCGGGACAGTTCGAGTGCTTTTTTACGCAGTTCACCCGCGTCAGTTTTAATATCCAGTACGCCAAAAATTGAACACATAACCTTCTCCGTTAACCCTGTTGCATTGTGATGTTGCTTGCTTATGAAAATGCCGCAAAGGGGCAGGGCGCGCAAGGGTTTTACGGGCTAAAACGCAAATAGTGCAATGACAATTGCAGAATGTTGAAAAACGCGTATCTCGATCGTGCTTTTATTGAGGATTTCTCAATGAATTGCGCTTTTTATTAGTTGGGGTGAGGTTTTCAGGCGCTATAAATGAAAAACCACGCCCTGAGGCGTGGTCCGACGTCAGATAATGTCGATTTCATTAACCGAAGGGTAAATCCAGCTTGGCCGGAACGGCATACTGTCGATGTCATCAATGGTCGACACGCCGGAAAGCACCAGGATGGTCTCAAGGCCTGCCTGAAAACCGGCCAGGATATCGGTGCGCAGGTTGTCGCCGACGATGACGGTCTCTTCAGAGTGCGCCTGCATGGTGTTCAGCGCCGCACGGATAATCCACGGGCTAGGCTTGCCAACATAGAACGGTTTACGGCCCGAGATTTTTTCGATACCGGCGCACAGCGCGCCGCAGGCCGGGTAAAACCCACGACCATGCGTATCCGGATTGGTGGCGATAAACCGCGCGCCGTTGGCGACGAAGTAGGAAGCCTTGTGCATCATTTCCCAGTTGTAGGAACGGGTTTCACCGACGATCACAAAATCCGGATTCACATCGGTGATGGTAAAGCCCGCCTTGTACAGCTCGTGGATCAACGCCCCTTCGCCCACGACGTAGGCTTTTTTCCCTTCCTGACGCTTCAGAAAGTCAGCCGTTGCCATCGCAGAGGTGTAAAACACGCTGTCCGGCACGTTAACGCCCGCGGTAGCAAAGCGGTTCGCCAGGTCCTGACCAGTTTGAGAAGGGTAGTTCGTGAGGAGAACCAGTGGCATTCCTTTGTCGATGATACGGCCAAGAAACTCCGCAGCACCCGGCACGGCAACGTTGTCGTGCATCAGCACGCCGTCAATATCACAAATTACGTTCTTAATGGTCATGGACAATCCGACATCACAAAAGAGAGGGCATTACTATAAGGTCCGATCAGCTTTCCAGCAAATGCTGGAGCAGAATACCGTTGAGCATGGCGCGCTTCACCAGCGCAAACGCGCCGATCGCTGAGCGGTGATCCAGCGTGGAACGCACGACCGGCAGGTTCTGACGAAATGCCTTCAGCGCCTGGGTGTTAATGCAGCCTTCAATCGCGGGCAGCAGCACTTTTTCGGCTTCGACGATTTCACCGGCGATGACCACTTTTTGCGGGTTAAACAGGTTGATGGCAATGGCAATGGTTTTGCCCAGATGACGACCGACCTGCTCAATCACCTCGCAGGCCAGCGCATCGCCTTTATTCGCGGCTTTGCAAATCGCCCCGATTTTACAGTCATCTAGCGTGACGCGGCTTTGATAGCCCTGCTCAAGCAGATGGCGAACGCGGTGTTCAATCGCAGCGTTGGCGGCAACGGTCTCAAGGCAGCCAAAGTTACCGCAGTGGCAGCGTTCGCCTAGCGGTTCCACCTGGATATGACCGATTTCACCCACGTTGCCGTTGCGGCCAATAAAGATACGGCCATTGGAAATAATGCCTGCCCCGGTTCCACGGTGAACGCGCACCAGAATAGAGTCTTCGCAGTCCTGACTCGCACCAAAATAGTGCTCTGCCAGCGCCAGAGAACGGATGTCGTGGCCGACAAAGCAGGTCACGTTGAACCGTTTTTCAAGCGCATCGACCAGCCCCCAGTTCTCTACCTGAATGTGCGGCATATACCGGATCACTCCGCTTTCGGGGTCGACGAGGCCGGGTAAAATCACAGAGATGGCAATGAGTTCACGGATCTTGCGCTGGCAGCTTTCCATAAACAGCGCAATGGTGTTCAGCAGCGCGTGTTCCAGCGTCTCCTGCGTGCGCTCGGGCAGCGGATAGTGCTCTTCAGCAATCGCTTTGCTGCTCAGATCGTAAAGGGTCAGCGTGGTGTCATGACGGCCAAGGCGGACGCCGATGGCCTGAAAGTTGCGGGTTTCGGTGACGATAGAGATAGCGCGGCGCCCCCCGGTGGAGGCCTGCTGATCGACTTCTTTGATCAGACCGCGCTCAATAAGCTGACGCGTGATTTTTGTCACGCTGGCAGGCGCAAGCTGGCTTTGTTCGGCTATCTGAATTCGAGAGATTGGCCCGTGCTGGTCAATCAGGCGATAAACTGCCGCGCTGTTAAGTTGTTTAACGAGATCGACATTACCGATTTGAGCTTGTCCGCCTGTTGTCATACTTTTACTTACTCAGTGACGACCTCGTTACCATTAACGATGGTCTTAATAATTTTATAATCGTGTGTGAAGGCCGTCAGGTTTGCCACCATTCCCGGTGCAATCCCGCCCAGTTGTTTATCCACGCCGATTGCACGCGCCGGATAAAGCGTGGCCATCCGCAGCACTTCATCAAGTGCAATGCCGCAATGCTCGACGAGGTTACGGACCCCTTCAATCATTGTCAGGGAAGACCCGCTCAGCGTGCCGTTTTCATCCACACACAGTCCATTACGGTAGTATATTGTTTTACCAGCAAAAATGAACTGTTCAATATTTGCCCCCGCCGGTGCGGTAGCATCGGTGACCAGGCACAGCTTATCGCCCTTCAGGCGTTTCGCATTACGGATATTGGTGTAATCAACGTGCAGGCCGTCGGCAATAATGCCGCAGTAAACGTCTGGCTCGTCCAGAATTGCCCCGACGAGACCCGGTTCGCGACCGGTAATATACGGCATGGCATTATAGAGGTGCGTCGCAAAGGTAATGCCCGCGCGGAAACCGGCTTTCGCCTCTTTCAGCGTGGCGTTGGAGTGACCTGCGGACACCACAATCCCGGCGGCGGCCAGTTTGCTGATGACCTCAGTACCGGTCATTTCAGGCGCCAGCGTCACTTTGGTGATCACATCGGCGTTCGCGCACATGTAGTCAACCAGTTCGGCATCCGGCTTGCGGACATAATCCGGGTTGTGCGTGCCTTTCTTGACCATGTTCAGCCATGGCCCTTCCAGGTGCAGACCCAACGCCTGGTTAGGGTGTTTCGCCAGGTAGTCGCGCATCACGCGGATACCCTGTTTCATCAGGTCATCGCTGCTGGTAATCAGCGTCGGCAGATAGCTGGTGCAGCCCGATTTCTCGTTGGCTTTCTGCATGATTTCCAGCGTCTTGACCGTAACGGCCTCTGGCGTGTCGTTAAACTGCACGCCGCCGCAGCCGTTGAGCTGTACATCAATGAAACCGGGGGAGATTATTGCTCCATTGAGTGAGCGCCGTTCTATCTCCGGCGGCAACTCAGCCAGCGGGCAAACACGTTCAATCAGGCCATTAGCGATCACAATCGCATGGTCATCCAGAATTTCATGGCCGGTATAAATCCGACCGTGGGTTAAAGCGTACATATCGACCCCCGGTTTAAAAAAACGACCGCCCCTGCGTAACGGGGCGGTGATAAAATTACAGACCTTTGATGTTTTCTGCTTCTAGCTCGTTGAAGTATTTCAGCGTTTTGACCTTCAGTTCCATCGTGGACGGTTCGTCACACACGATCACTGATTTCGGGTGCAGCTGCAGGCAGCTGATGGTCCACATATGGTTAACGTTGCCTTCAACGGCTGCCTGGAGCGCCTGCGCTTTCACGCCGCCCAGCACCAGAATCATGACCTCCTCGGCATCCAGCAGGGTACCTACGCCCACGGTCAGGGCGAATTTTGGTACCTGGTTAACGTCGCCATCAAAGAAGCGAGAGTTTGCCACGCGGGTGTCATGGGTCAGGGTTTTAATACGAGTACGGGAAGCCAGAGAAGAGGCTGGCTCGTTAAACGCGATGTGACCATCGTTACCCACGCCACCCATAAACAGGTGAATTTTGCCGTAAGAGCGGATTTTTTCTTCGTACTGGCGGCATTCTGCGTCAATATCGGGCGCATTACCATTCAGCAGATTAATGTTTTCAGCTGGGATATCAACGTGGTCAAAGAAGTTACGGTGCATGAAGCTGTGGTAGCTTTCAGGATGCTCCTTCGGCAGGCCCACATATTCGTCCATATTAAAGGTCACAACATGCTTGAAGCTAACCTGGCCCGCTTTGTGCATTTCAACCAGCGCTTTGTATGCCGTCAGCGGGGTGCCGCCGGTAGGAAGGCCCAGAACGAAAGGACGATCTGCCGTTGGTTTGAACGCGTTAATGCGGTTAACGATATGACGTGCAGCCCATTTACCGACCTGTTCAGCTGTTGCCAGGGGAATCAGTCTCATTGTTCACCTCTAAAGTTAAAGTAATAAAGTGGGCGGATGATTACGGGAGCCTGAACTAAGCGTAACCTGGAAACTTCAGGCCGGATCAATCCGTCTTGATTTTTTGAATGATAAAATAAGTTTTCGCTGTTAGCCAGTGAAAGGGAGGGTGATTAACGATATTTGGTGACAAAAATCACAAAAAATAGGTGTTTAATTTGCGATACGAATTAATTTTTCACACACTCACCATGCCAGTGAATCATCAACGGTATCTATCGTTGTCGACACAATAAAAAACATAGTTTACGTGCGAGTCTTCACAAAGGGTCTCGTAGGGGGAATAGGATGAATATTTTAGGTTTTTTCCAGCGCCTCGGTAGGGCTTTGCAGCTCCCTATCGCCGTGCTACCGGTTGCAGCGCTGCTGCTGCGATTCGGGCAACCCGATCTTCTTAACGTGCCGTTTATTGCCCAGGCTGGCGGCGCAATTTTTGACAACCTGGCGCTGATTTTCGCCATCGGTGTGGCGTCAAGCTGGTCAAAAGATAGTGCTGGTGCTGCGGCCCTGGCAGGGGCTGTAGGTTACTTCATCCTCACCAAAGCGATGGTGACCATCAACCCTGAAATCAACATGGGTGTCCTGGCGGGTATCATTACCGGTCTGGTCGGTGGTGCTGTTTATAACCGCTGGGCTGGTATCAAGCTGCCTGACTTCCTGAGCTTCTTTGGCGGTAAACGCTTTGTACCGATTGCGACGGGCTTCTTCTGTCTGATCCTCGCCGCCATTTTCGGCTACGTATGGCCACCTGTTCAACACGCTATCCATGCGGGTGGCGAGTGGATCGTTTCTGCGGGCGCACTGGGTGCGGGTATCTTCGGTTTCATCAACCGTCTGCTGATCCCAACAGGTCTGCATCAGGTACTGAACACTATCGCCTGGTTCCAGATTGGTGAATTCACTAACGCCGCTGGCGCGGTATTCCACGGTGATATCAACCGCTTCTACGCAGGCGACGGCACCGCGGGCATGTTCATGTCTGGCTTCTTCCCAATCATGATGTTTGGTCTGCCTGGTGCTGCGCTGGCAATGTACCTGGCTGCGCCGAAAGCACGTCGCCCAATGGTTGGCGGTATGCTGTTGTCCGTTGCGATTACGGCCTTCCTGACCGGCGTGACAGAGCCACTGGAATTCCTGTTCATGTTCCTGGCTCCGCTGCTGTATCTCATGCACGCCATCCTGACAGGTATCAGCCTGTTCGTTGCCACCCTTCTGGGTATCCACGCTGGCTTCTCCTTCTCAGCAGGCGCCATCGACTATGTGTTGATGTACAACCTGCCGGCGGCAAGCAGCAACGTCTGGATGCTGGTGGTGATGGGCCTGATCTTCTTCGTTATCTACTTCGTTCTGTTCAGCGCGGTTATTCGTATGTTTAACCTGAAGACGCCGGGCCGCGAAGATACCAAAGACGACGTTGTGACCAGTGAAGCAAACAGCAATACCGAAGAAGGTTTAACCCAGCTGGCAACCAACTACATTGCCGCTGTGGGTGGTACCGATAACCTGAAAGCCATTGATGCCTGTATTACCCGTCTGCGCCTGACCGTGGCGGACTCCGCGCGCGTCAGCGATGCAATGTGCAAACGTCTGGGTGCGTCTGGTGTGGTAAAACTGAACAAACAAACCATCCAGGTTATCGTGGGTGCGAAAGCCGAATCTATCGGCGATGAAATGAAAAAAGTGGTTGCCCGTGGGCCGGTAGCTGCCGCCTCAACGGATAGCGCGCCAGTGGCTGACGCTCCGGTAGTGAAACCGCAGGCTGTGCCAAATGCGGTAACCATCGCTGCCCTGGTCTCTCCGGTGACCGGTGAAGTGGTAGCGATTGAGCAGGTGCCAGACGAAGCGTTCGCCAGCAAAGCGGTCGGTGACGGTGTCGCTGTTAAACCAACGGAAAAAACCGTGGTGTCTCCGGCAGCCGGTACCATCGTGAAAATCTTCAACACCAACCACGCGTTCTGTCTTGAGACCGAAAACGGCGCGGAGATCGTTGTCCACATGGGTATCGATACCGTGGCGCTGAACGGCCAGGGCTTTACTCGCCTGGTGGAAGAGGGGGCTGAAGTGGTCGCAGGCCAACCGATTCTGGAAATGGATCTGGACTTCCTGAACGCCAACGCGCGCTCGATGATTAGCCCGGTGGTTTGCAGCAACATCGACGACTTCAGCGGCCTGGTCATTCAGGCGAAAGGTCAGGTCGTTGCGGGCCAAACCCCACTGTATGAGATTAAAGGCAAGTAATCGCTCCTGAGTAGAGTCATGCCTTAAGCGGTGGGGGGATAACCTCCGCCGCTTTTTTTTGCGGTTATTGTCCCCATTATTTTATTCTGAATAGACGTTTTAAAGGTTGTCACTACGTCCGGCTTATAAGATCATATGCCGTTATACGTTGTTTATGCTTTGAGGAATCCACGATGAGTGAGGCAGAAGCCCGCCCGAGTAACTTTATTCGTCAGATCATTGATGAAGATCTGGCCAGTGGTAAGCACACCACGGTTCATACGCGTTTCCCGCCGGAGCCAAATGGCTACCTGCACATCGGCCACGCGAAATCTATCTGCCTGAACTTTGGTATCGCACAAGACTACCAGGGGCAGTGCAATCTGCGTTTCGATGACACTAACCCTGCAAAAGAAGACATCGAATACGTTGAGTCTATCAAGAACGACGTGCAATGGCTGGGCTTCAACTGGTCGGGCGATATCTGCTACTCCTCTAACTATTTTGATCAGCTGTTCGCCTATGCGGTTGAGCTGATCAATAAAGGTCTGGCGTATGTGGATGAGCTCTCTGCTGACGAAATCCGTGAATACCGCGGTTCGCTCACCGCACCGGGTAAAAATAGCCCGTACCGCGACCGCAGCGTAGAAGAGAACCTGGCGCTGTTTGAAAAAATGCGTGCCGGTGGCTTCGAAGAAGGCAAAGCCTGTCTGCGTGCCAAAATCGATATGGCCTCGCCATTCATCGTCATGCGCGACCCGGTGCTGTACCGCATTAAGTTTGCGGAACACCACCAGACCGGGAACAAGTGGTGCATCTACCCGATGTACGACTTCACCCACTGCATCAGCGATGCGCTGGAAGGCATTACGCACTCCCTGTGTACTCTGGAGTTCCAGGACAACCGCCGTCTGTACGACTGGGTGCTGGATAACATCACCATCCCTGTGCACCCCCGTCAGTACGAGTTCTCTCGTCTGAATCTGGAATACACGGTGATGTCCAAGCGTAAGCTGAACCTGCTGGTGACCGACAAGCATGTAGAAGGCTG
Source organism: Enterobacter sp. V87_3 (assembly GCF_029967835.1). NCBI lineage: Bacteria > Pseudomonadati > Pseudomonadota > Gammaproteobacteria > Enterobacterales > Enterobacteriaceae > Enterobacter > Enterobacter sp. V87_3. The sequence continues at coordinate 9,532 of NZ_JASCAM010000017.1, forward strand.
GGATGACCCGCGTATGCCGACCATCTCTGGTCTGCGCCGCCGGGGTTACACCTCTGCCTCTATCCGCGAGTTCTGCAAACGTATTGGCGTGACCAAACAGGACAACACCATTGAGATTGCCTCTCTGGAATCCTGCATCCGTGAAGATCTGAACGAAAACGCTCCGCGCGCGATGGCGGTGATCGACCCGGTTAAGCTGGTTATCGAAAACTACCCGCAGGGTGAGAGCGAGATGGTGACGATGCCGAACCATCCGAGCAAGCCTGAAATGGGCACCCGTGACGTGCCGTTTAGCGGTGAGATTTGGATCGATCGCGCGGATTTCCGCGAAGAAGCCAACAAGCAGTACAAGCGTCTGGTGCTGGGCAAAGAAGTCCGTCTGCGTAACGCGTACGTGATTAAAGCCGAGCGCGTCGAAAAAGACGCGGAAGGCAACATCACTACCATCTTCTGCTCTTACGATGCCGAAACGCTGAGTAAAGACCCGGCAGATGGCCGTAAAGTGAAGGGCGTTATCCACTGGGTGAGCGCATCGCACGCGCTGCCGGTTGAGTTCCGCCTGTATGACCGTCTGTTCAGCGTGCCTAACCCAGGCGCTGCGGAAGACTTCCTGGCTACGATTAACCCGGAATCTCTGGTAATCAAGCAGGGCTTTGCCGAGCCGTCGCTGAAAGCCGCACAAACCAGCAAAGCGTTCCAGTTTGAACGTGAGGGTTACTTCTGCCTGGACAGCCGCTACAGCACTGCGGAAAAACCGGTATTTAACCGTACTGTCGGTCTGCGCGATACCTGGGCCAAAATCGGCGAATAATATCGCTGCATTGGTCAATGAGAAACAAACGCCGCTAATTGCGGCGTTTTTTTATTTAATGATCATGCCATTAAAGAACGCTTTTAATAACGGAAGTCAAAATAACTGGTCAATGCGGTGCTACTTATTTTTTTTAATAAAGTTTGTATATACCCTAAAACAGTAAAGAGGAATTAACAGACAGGTTTTTTAACCCTTAGCCATTGAAAAATCGCGCTTCCCCCCGCCATTACTCGCTTCGGCGTAAATGTTACAAAGCACTACTAATTATGTGCACTTCGTCATAATCCTGAGTTTTGCCCACGAAAAAGCATTGATAATTCGCGTCGCGAAAAATAACCTAAAGACGGTAGTTAATTCGAGGGTATTTCTAACTACCCCTGACCATTAGGTCTTTTATATTTTTCGCCGTTCAGGCGTTTTTAATTCGTCAAAGAGGAATAATCTATGCGTACGTTCAGTGGCAAACGTAGTGCGCTGGCGCTGGCAATTGCCGGTGTGACAGCAATGTCGGGCCTGGTGATTGCGCCAGAGGCTAAAGCAGAAGGTTTCATTGATGATTCAACCCTCACGGGTGGAATTTATTACTGGCAGCGTGAGCGTGACCGTAAAGACGTCACTGAAGACAAATACAAAACCAACCTTTCTCACTCCACCTGGAACGCCAACCTGGACTTCCAGTCGGGTTATGCCGCGGATATGTTTGGCCTGGATATTGCGGCGTTTACCGCAATTGAAATGGCGGAAAACGGCGACAGCGGTCACCCGAACGAAATCGCATTCTCCTCCAGCAATAAAGCCTATGACGAAGACTGGTCCGGGGATAAGAGCGGCATCAGCCTCTATAAGGCCGCGGCGAAATTCAAATACGGCCCGGTATGGGCGCGCGCAGGTTATATTCAGCCAACCGGACAGACGCTGCTAGCCCCACACTGGAGCTTCATGCCGGGTACCTATCAGGGCGCAGAAGCGGGGGCCAATTTTGACTACGGCGATGCCGGGGCGCTGAGCTTCTCCTATATGTGGACCAACGAGTACAAAGCGCCGTGGCACATTGAGATGGATAAGTTCTACCAGAACGATAAAACCACCAAAGTGGACTACCTCCACTCCCTGGGTGCGAAGTATGACTTCAAAAACGACCTGGTACTGGAAGCCGCCTTCGGACAGGCTGAAGGCTATATCGATCAGTATTTCGCGAAAGCCAGCTACAAATTCGACGTTGTGGGCAGCCCGATGAGCACCAGCTATCAGTTTTACGGCACGCGTGATAAAGCCAGCAACGGCACCGTTAACGATATTTACGATGGTACCGCATGGCTGCAGGCGCTGACCTTCGGTTACAAGGTGGGCCAGGTTGACCTGCGCCTCGAAGGGACGTGGGTGAAAGCGGAAGGGCAGCAGGGTTACTTCCTGCAGCGTATGACCCCAACCTACGCCTCATCAAACGGTCGTCTGGATATCTGGTGGGATAACCGCTCTGACTTCAACGCCGACGGTGAAAAAGCCGTCTTCTTCGGTGCAATGTATGACCTGAAAAACTGGAATCTGCCAGGCTGGGCGGTCGGTGCTTCTTATGCTTACGCGTGGGACGCTAAGCCTGCTGATATGGCAACCCCGGATGCGTACTACGATCCTAATTACCGCCTGAAAGAGTCCTCCTACAGTCTGGATGCGAGCTACACCCTGCAGGACGGGCGTGCCAAGGGCACCATGTTCAAACTGCACTTCACGCAGTATGACAATCACTCCGATATCCCAAGCTATGCGGGCGGTTACGGCAACATCTTCCAGGATGAACGTGACGTGAAATTCATGGTCATCGCGCCATTCACTATTTTCTGATGAAACCCCGGCGGGCGTGGCCCGCCGAAACGGAGACGGCAGATGAAAAGAAAAGTAGTCATGGTCGCGATGCTGGCAACAGGGCTGGTGGCCTGTGCGCAGCCTCAGGCCCCGAAAGAAGATTCGCGTCTGAAAGAGGCCTACAGCGCCTGTATCAATACCGCGCAAGGCTCGCCGGAGAAAGTTGAAGCCTGCCAGAGCGTGCTGAATGTGCTGAAGAAAGAGAAAGCGCATGAGCAGTTCGCGACGCAGGAGAATGTCCGCGTGATGGATTACCAGGCCTGTATTCAGGCGCGTCAGACCGGTAACGATCAGGAAGTCGAGAAGCGTTGCGATAAGATCTGGCAGGAAATTCGGAATAATAATAACCAATAGCGCTGTTTTACGCCCGGTGGCGCTGCGCTTACTGGACCTACAGAGGTGTCATCGCCCGTAGGCCCGGTAAGCGCAGCGCCACCGGGCTTTTTAAGGCAAAAAAAAAGCCAACCTTGCGGCTGGCTCAGAGTATGAAAGTTTGCTTATTTCGCGTCGTGCACGTGCTCATCTTCGCGGCAATCGCCTTCCGCACAGTGTCCATACAAGTACAGGCTGTGGTTAGTCAGGCGGATACCGTGGCGCGCGGCAATTTCACGCTGGCGTGATTCAATAGAATCATCGCTGAACTCAATGACCTTGCCGCAGTCGAGGCAGATCAGATGATCGTGGTGGTGTTGCTGGGTCAGCTCGAAAACAGATTTACCGCCTTCGAAATTATGACGGGTAACAATGCCCGCGTCATCAAACTGGTTCAGCACACGATAAACGGTTGCCAGCCCAATTTCTTCGCCCATGTCGATAAGACGCTTGTAAAGGTCTTCCGCACTGACATGGTGATTGTCTGGCCCCTGAAGCACTTCAAGGATTTTTAACCGAGGAAGCGTTACTTTCAGGCCAGCCTTCTTTAATGCGGTATTGTTGTCGGTCATGCGGAATCTGTCCTGTTGCTAAACGTTTCACTTCAAAAGAAGAAGTGACAGAAAATGCACCTGGGATAATGCGTCTCATTATAGAACTGCCATGGCTAAATGAAAACTGCAAGTCTCAGGCAAAGTATGCTTATAAAAACGTGGTATCACCAACAAACTTGTTCGATGGAGCCCACTTTTTATCAGGGGGATATTGTACAGGTCTGAGCGAAAAAGTTAAAAGTTTGTAGCAATTAATTTAATCGGTTTTACCTGGCATGCGGGCGCAACCGCAGTTGCGCCGCAGGAAAATCAGGCGTTAAGAATGTCGTCGAGGTTCAGTTCTTCACGAACCTGCTTCACCCATTTTTCGACACGCTCAGCGGTCAGTTCTGGCTGGCGATCTTCGTCGATAGCCAGACCCACGAAGTGATCGTCGTCTGCCAGGCCTTTGGACGCTTCAAAGTGGTAGCCCGCCGTTGGCCAGTGGCCGACAATCGCCGCGCCGCGTGGCTCAATGATGTCGCGGATGGTGCCCAGCGCATCACAGAAGTATTCCGCGTAGTCTTCCTGGTCGCCGCAGCCAAACAGGGCGACCAGCTTGCCGTTGAAGTCCACTTCTTCGAGCGTCGGGAAGAAATCGTCCCAGTCGCACTGCGCTTCGCCGTAGTACCAGGTCGGGATACCCAGCAGCAGGATGTCATAACCTTCGAGGTCTTCTTTGCTGCTTTTGGCGATGTCATGTACATCGGCAACGTCTTTACCGAGCTGTTTTTGAATGTTTTTTGCGATGTTTTCGGTATTGCCGGTATCACTGCCGAAGAAAATGCCGATGATTGCCATGAGTAAAATAACCTCTTGAAACTTAATGGTATGGTGGCGCAATTTGTCCACGGATAAGGGCAATAATAGCAGAACTGGCAACCCTGCGGAAACAGCTATCGCGCAGGACTGCACTCTGTGCTACATGAAAAGGGAAATACGGGGGGTTTTCAGACTTATGCCTTGCTGCGTAACGCGTTGAGCTGAGCGATCAGCATCTCTTCAATCAACTCGCTGCGGCTGATATCACGGGCGGAGGCCAGCTCGTTTAGCGCATCGACAGCGTCAGCGTTGAGCTTCAGTTCGACACGCTTAAGCCCACGATTTTTATCGCGTTTAAGCTGGTTGCGTTTATTGATACGCAGCTGTTCATCACGCGAAAGCGGATTCGTCTTGGGTCGTCCCGGGCGACGCTCATTCGCGAACAGGTCTAGTGTCGTACGGTCCGTTTGTTCTTTGGCCATGATTCAGAGACTTCGGGGGAAAACAAGCCGCCCTGTTAATGCCCGGGCGATAAGCGCGCCATCATACATCACCGAAAACGACACGCCAACGACTGGAAGCCCTCTGTCTTCCAGTCGCTCTCTTTTTAATCAATTCGCCGTATCAGTAAGATAGCGGCGGATAGCGCGCAGGACCGCCTCCGGTTTTTCTGCATGAACCCAGTGGCCCGCCCCGGCGATGACGTGCGCGCGAGCCTGTGGGAACTGCGCCAGCAGAGCGTCGCGGTACGCCTCGGTCACGTAGGGTGAATTGCCGCCGGTAATAAAGAGGGCAGGGTGCTGCCAGGCGGGAACCGGCTGCCAGCCGACAATGTGAGTATACTGATCCCAAAGTACCGGGACGTTAAAACGCCACTGACCGTCGACAAAGGATTTAAGCAGGAACTGCACCACGCCTTCCTCATCGAGGTGTTCACGCATGACGGCTGCGGCCTGCTGACGGGTAGACACGCCAGACTCCGTGACCGCATTGATCGCCGCGAAAATCTCGTCGTGGCGACGTACGTCGTAATCCACGGGGGCCACGTCAACCACCACCAGACCAGCAATACGTTCCGGTGCCAGCGCCGTCAGCGCCATCACCGCTTTGCCACCCATGGAATGCCCGACTAAAGTGACCTTCTCAAGTTGATGTGCATCCAGCGTATCCAGCAAATCCTGCGCCATCGCCGCGTAAGTCATGTCAGGCGAACGCCCGGAAAGGCCATGATTACGCATATCGACCTGCAAAATGTCATGATCGGCAACCAGATCGCGCGCCAGTATGCCCAGGTTATCCAGGCTACCAAACAGGCCGTGAACCAGTACGATGGGAGAATTATTGTTCGGCGATTGTGCAGATTGCGCTCGGGTATTCAATTTCATGGCAAAGTTCTTTTTTTACGTATGTCAGGTTAGGGTATCATGTTGTCCATTCTGCCGCCCGGCTGCAAGGATCCAGTTTAATCCGACTTTTGCCGCCAACCTGGTTTGACGCTATCCGCTGTTGGGATTTGCTCCTATAATCCCAACGACTTGTATTCAGATAAGATATCGCACTGGATTAAGATGAAAACAATCGAAGTTGATGACGAACTCTATCAGTATATTGCCAGCCAGACGCGGCATATCGGGGAGAGCGCGTCCGACATTTTACGGCGTATGCTCAAAATTTCCGCCGCCGCACAGCCTGCTACCCCAGCCACTAAAGATGTCGTCTCTCAGCCGAGTGTTACCGCACAAGCAAAACCTGCCGTCGCGCCGGTGAAAGACAAAGTGCGCGCGATGCGTGAGCTGCTGCTGTCAGATGAATATGCAGAGCAGAAAAAGGCGGTTAACCGCTTTATGCTGGTGCTGACTACACTTTATTCACTGGATAACACCGCGTTTGCTGAAGCGACCGAGTCGCTGCATGGTCGTACTCGCGTTTACTTCGCGGGCGATGAGCAGACGCTGCTGCAAAATGGCAATCAAACCAAACCTAAACACGTCCCGGGCACACCGTACTGGGTGATCACCAATACCAATACGGGCCGCAAGTGCAGCATGATTGAACACATCATGCAGTCCATGCAGTTCCCGGCGGAATTGATTGAAAAGGTTTGCGGTACAATTTAACCCTTGCATCAGAAGGACCAGGCAATGGCAAATCACAGCCGTGCAGGCCAACCTGCACAACAAAGCGATTTGATTAACGTCGCTCAACTGACCGCCCAGTACTACGTGCTGAAGCCGGTGGTGGGCAACGCAGAACACGCAGTGAAGTTTGGTACATCTGGCCACCGCGGCAGCGCGGCGCGCCACAGCTTTAACGAGCCGCACATTCTGGCCATTGCCCAGGCCATCGCGGAAGAGCGCGCCAAAAACGGCGTCACCGGTCCGTGCTACGTTGGGAAAGATACGCACGCCCTGTCTGAACCGGCCTTCATTTCCGTACTGGAAGTGCTGGCGGCGAACGGCGTCGACGTGATCGTGCAAGAGAACAACGGCTTTACGCCAACGCCTGCGGTGTCCAACGCCATTCTGGTGCACAATCAGAAAGGGGGCGCGCTGGCGGACGGGATTGTGATTACGCCATCCCACAACCCGCCGGATGACGGTGGCATCAAATACAACCCGCCTAACGGTGGCCCGGCAGACACCAACGTCACCAAAGTGGTGGAAGACCGCGCCAACGCGCTGCTCGCAGACGATCTGAAAGGCGTTAAGCGCATCTCTCTGGATGCGGCCATGGCCTCCGGCCACGTGAAAGAGCAGGATCTGGTGCAGCCATTCGTGGAAGGGCTGGCGGAGATCGTCGACATGGCGGCGATTCAGAAAGCGGGCCTGACGCTGGGCGTTGACCCACTTGGCGGTTCCGGTATCGAATACTGGAAACGCATTGCCGAGCACTACAAGCTGAACCTGACCATCGTGAACGATCACGTCGATCAGACCTTCCGCTTTATGCACCTGGATAAAGACGGCGCGATCCGTATGGACTGCTCGTCAGAGTGCGCAATGGCTGGCCTGCTGGCGCTGCGCGACAAATTCGATCTGGCGTTTGCTAACGACCCGGATTATGACCGTCACGGTATCGTCACGCCTGCTGGCCTGATGAACCCGAACCACTATCTGGCGGTGGCGATTAATTATCTGTTCCAGCATCGTCCACAGTGGGGCAACGAGGTGGCTGTCGGTAAAACGCTGGTCTCTTCTGCGATGATCGACCGCGTGGTCGACGCGCTGGGCCGCAAGCTGGTGGAAGTGCCGGTAGGCTTCAAATGGTTTGTTGACGGTCTGCACGACGGTAGCTTCGGCTTCGGCGGCGAAGAGAGCGCGGGGGCTTCCTTCCTGCGCTTCGACGGCACGCCGTGGTCAACCGATAAAGACGGCATCATCATGTGTCTGCTGGCGGCGGAAATCACCGCTGTCACCGGTAAAAACCCGCAGGAGCACTATAACGAGCTGGCGGAGCGTTTTGGCGCGCCAAGCTACAACCGTCTCCAGGCGAGCGCGACCTCTGCGCAGAAAGCGGCGCTGTCTAAGCTTTCGCCAGAAATGGTCAGCGCCAGCACTCTGGCCGGTGATCCGATCACGGCTCGCCTGACGGCCGCTCCGGGTAACGGCGCGTCTATCGGCGGTCTGAAGGTGATGACCGAAAACGGCTGGTTCGCCGCGCGTCCGTCCGGCACGGAAGATGCGTACAAAATTTACTGTGAAAGCTTCCTCGGCGCTGAGCACCGTCAGCAGATTGAGAAAGAAGCGGTAGAGATTGTCAGCGAAGTGCTGAAAAACGCGTAAGTGCTGGTGTGGTGCGGGCTGATGCCCTCACCCCGACCCTCTCCCACAGGGAGAGGGAGAAAACACTAAAAACGGTAACCCCAGGGTTGCCGTTTTACATTGATTTTGTAGGCCCGGTAAGCGCTTGCGCCACCGGGCTTTTTTTTAGCTGTGTTTGTTCGTCAATTCAAAACGTGGCGAAACCAGCCCGTACAGCGTCCAGCCCATAAACGTGACCATTGCGCCGTAGAGCATCGCTTCCTGACCGGAGGAGTAGAGCGCATAGAAGCTGTAGATGGCCCCAATCAGCGCCACGATATTCGCCGCTTTTGCTTTGCGCGGTTCGACCTTCGCCACCTTCTGAATGATCACCAGCGCTGCCATCGACAGGATATACGGAATGATATTGGTCACCACCGCCAGGTTGACCAGCACGTTGAACTGGCTGTTCAGCGACGGGCTGATGGTCATCAACGACAGGCCGCTCTGGAAAATCACAATCGCCAGCATTCCCTGCACGGGCGCATCGGCTTTGGTCACGCGGGAGAAGATTTTCGGAAAGTAGCCTTCATCCGCCGAGGATTTAAACACCTGCGCGATGGTGAACTGCCAGCCGAGCAGCGAACCACAGCAGGACATCACCATCAGCCCCATAATCACTTTCCCGACTTCCGGGGTGAACATTTGCGCGAAGGCCAGACCGAACGGCGCGGTAGAGCTGGCAAGATCCATATTTGGGACGATCCCGGCAATCACGTTGGTCGAGACGATGTAAATCACCGCCGCCCCCAGCGTACCGCCCAGCACCGCAATCGGCACGTTCTTCTCCGGGTTTTCCACCACGTCGGCGTTGGCACAGGCTGATTCCAGGCCCAGGAAAGCCCACAGCGTCATGGCGATGGACGAACCTACCGCGGTAAAGAACGGCACATGGTGCGGGTTCCACGAGTTGGCATACAGCGTCGAGTTGGCATACAGCGTCGGGCTAAACCAGAACCAGCCGATAACGCACAGCCCGACTACCGGGATAATCACCCCCCAGACGGTAATGCTGCTGAGCTGTCCGGTGATGCGCGCGCCGCCGAAGTTGGCGACGGTGCAGATCCACAGCACGCCGATGGTCGCCAGCCCAATTTGCACCGGACTCAGCGTGGCGCCAAACAGCTCCGTGCCGTAACCCACCGCTGAAATGGCAATCGCCACGTTAGCGATGAGCAGCGACACGCCGTAGGTGTAGTTCGCCATAAAGTTGCCGGACTTGCCGAACGCGTATTCCGCATAGCCGCCCATGCCGCCTGACTTGCGGCTAAACATCCCACACTTGGCAAACGCCCAGGCCAGCGCCATCGAGCCAATGGCGGTCACCAGCCAGGAGATGATAGAGATGGTTCCGACCTCGGCAAGCTTGGTGGGCAGCATGATAATCCCGGACCCCATCATGTTCACCATGGTGAGGATGGTCAGCTGCACCACGCCCATCTTGTTCGACTTGCTCATAATGTTTCTCCTTTCAGCAGCGCGGGCTGGTCAGCAGACCGTTTGATGACGTAGCAGCGAACCTGCTTACGACCGTCACACTCCTCGACGTACACACCCTGGAGTTCCGGTGCGAAGCCCGGTAACAGGTTGATCCCTTCTTCCAGCGCCGCAAAGTAACGCAGTACCGAACCGCCCCAGACTTCACCGGGAACCACGCACAGCACGCCCGGTGGATAGGGGAGCGCGCCTTCTGCGGCGATACGTCCTTCAGCATCGCGCAGCGAAACCAGCTCAACCTCGCCGCGCAGATAGGCGTAGTTCGCCTCCTGCGGGCTCATCATCACGCGCGGGAAGTGAGATTTACGGAACATCTCTTTTTGCAGCTGTTTAACGTTATTGCGGGCGTATAGGTCATGCATCTCCTGGCAGATTTGCCGCAGGCTGTAATCTGCATAGCGATCCGGATGCTGTTTATAGAGTGACGGCAGCACCTCTTTTAAAGGCGCATCGCGCTGGAGCAGCTTTTCGAAGCGCACGAGTTGGGCAACCAACTGCTGCAATTTGCCCATATCTTCCGCAGGCGTCAGCAGGAACAAGATCGAGTTGAGGTCGCATTTCTCCGGGATGATGCCGTTTTCGCGCAGGAAGTTGGCGAGAATAGTGGCGGGTACGCCGAAATCCTCATACTCACCGCTGCTGGCGTTGATCCCCGGCGTGGTCAGCAGTAGTTTGCAGGGGTCGATGAAGTACTGGTGCTCGGCGTAGCCATCAAAGGCGTGCCAGCGTTCGCCCGGCACGAAGTGGAAGAAGCGCAGGTCGGTGGCTATCTCCGCCGTATCCCAGCTCTCCCAGGGGCGTCCATCGACCTGTTCAGGCACGAACGGGCGGATAAACCGGCAGTTTTCCAGAATGAGCTTGCGTGCTTCAATGCCGTTTACCACGCAGTCCATCCACATATTGCGTCCGCTCTGGCCCTCGTGCATGCGGGCGTTAATATCCAGCGCGGCGAACAGCGGGTAAAACGGGCTGGTGGAGGCGTGCATCATGAAGGCGTTGTTGAGGCGCTTGTGGGGCACATAACGCGGCTGGCCTTTAATGTGGCTGTCCTTCTTGTGGATCTGCGAGGTTTGCGAGAAGCCGGCCTGCTGTTTATGCACGGATTGGGTGACCAGAATACCCGGGTCGTTTTCGTTCAGCTCCAGAAGCAGCGGTGAGCAGTCGGCCATCATCGGAATAAACTGTTCGTAGCCCACCCAGGCGGAGTCAAACAGGATGTAGTCGCACAGATGACCGATCTTATCCACGACCTGACGGGCGTTATAAATGGTGCCGTCATAAGTACCAAGCTGGATCACCGCCAGGCGAAACGGGCGCGGCGCGCGCGCGCGATCGGGTGCCACGTCGGATATTAACTCGCGCAGATAGCGCTCTTCGAAGCAGTGCGCATCAATCCCGCCGATAAAGCCATACGGATTACGCGCGGTCTCCAGATAGACCGGCGTTGCGCCCGCCTGTAGCAGGGCACCGTGATGATTAGATTTGTGGTTGTTGCGATCGAACAGCACCAGGTCGCCCGGCGTGAGCAGGGCATTGAGCACCACTTTGTTTGACGATGAGGTGCCATTCAGCACGAAGTAGGTCTTATCGGCGTTAAAGACGTTAGCCGCATGCTGTTGGGCGATGCACGGCGCGCCTTCGTGGATCAGCAGATCCCCCATCGCCACGTCAGCGTTGCACAGGTCAGCGCGGAACAGGGTCTCGCCAAAGAAATCCACGAACTGATTTCCGGCAGGATGACGGCGGAAGAACTGGCCCCCCTGGTGCCCCGGGCAATCAAATGCGCTGTTGCCCTGCTCAACGTAGTCCACCAGGGCGCGGAAGAACGGCGGGCGCAGGTGGGTTTCGTACTTCTGTGCCGCCGCTTCCAGCTGGCGTCCGTAAAAATCATTGCTGGTGTCTGAACATTCAAAAACGCCATGAATGCGCGACAAATAGTCTGCCGGGACAATCCCGTCTTTCTGGGTGGCAATAAATACAGGAATGCCAAAGCCTGTCGCCTCAATTTCTTCTATCGCGCCTGTATATATATCCTGGGTGGCCAGAACCACGGCGGCGACGTCAATATAATCGGTTGTGCTGACATCTACCGTCTCGCGATGTGTGGTAAAAGAGTCGGGGCAGGTACGGCTGGTAGCAATTTTTAAACTTTTCATCTTTCACTCTTTATTTTAGGTAATAGCAGTCCCTCGATTTCTTTAAAAAAGAAATCGAACGTTATCCGGAAAAAAAGCAAACGGTGGCCGCTGATTGAAAATCAGTGGATTGCTTTTTGCAGAATACGATTCAGTCCGCCCGGTAGCGGATGAGTCTGAATCAGGAGAAATGAACGCAGGTGTTCACAGGCAACCGCCTGTAAGAGAAGGTGTTTTAAAAAAACCTGTCAACAGATGCGCCAGAAGTCGAAGGACTACCGGGCGTTAAAGAGATGAAAGTCGAAGCAGTTACGATGCGCAAACATCATAATATGGGTTGTCCGCCTTATATGCGGCATTAAACGGTTGTTGTTTTCCATGCTTATTTTCCTTTCAGTAATTGAAAGCACGGTAATTTTATCCTGGAAAATGGGTTTAACTGTGAAGCAGATCACCGTTAAACGATCATTTCAGAAATAAATATGCGCTTTTGATGAATATGGCAGATCAAAATGCTGTTTTGTATGTTTTATGTTAATTTTGTGTTTTGGGAATGTGTTTTGATGGCGGAAAATAAGTAAGGCACTGCCTCTTGGTTTATTTTCTCTTTATTACCGGCGGGTTTTTGTTTTTATTTGAAATTAATGTGAATAACTATTCAAAGCATAAACCGATAACCGATACCGGTTTCAGTTAATAAATGGCGGGGGCGTGCAGGATCAACTTCAAGTTTTTGACGAAGGTGGCCCATATAAATGCGTAAATAGTGACTATGTTCGACGGCATTAGGTCCCCACACCTGACTTAACAGCTGGCGCTGGGTCAGAACTTTGCCGTGATTGTTGAGCAGCACCGCCAGCAGGCGGAACTCGATCGGCGTGAGGTGGATCTCCTCGTCACCGCGAAGGATGCGCCGTGCGGCGAGATCGACCTGGATCTCGCCAAAAGTATATACCGGGTCGCTGGGGGAGGGGGCACTGTGCCGACGCAGCGCCACGCGTAGCCGCGCCTGCAGCTCGCCAATACCAAAGGGCTTGACCAGGTAATCGTCCGCTCCGGCATCGAGGGCGGCAATTTTATCCGTCTCTTCGGTGCGGGCAGAGAGCACCAGAATGGGCATCTGGCTCCACTGGCGCACCTCGCGAATAAAATCGATGCCGTCGCCATCCGGTAGCCCCAAATCGAGGATCACCAGGTCCGGCTTGCGGGTCGCGGCCTCGATCAGCCCGCGCTGTAGCGTACCGGCTTCGTGGACGCGTAAGCCGTCGCCTTCCAGCGCGGCGCGCAGAAAACGGCTAATGGCGAGCTCATCTTCAACAATCAGGACGTTAATCACAAATCCTCTGGTAATTCATCAAGTTCGGGCGGGACATCAAGAGGAAGTGTAACACAAAAACGTGCGCCACCTTCCGGGCGGTTGGCTGCCGAAAGGGTACCGCCATGCACCTCAACGATGGCCTCGCAAATCGCCAGCCCAAGCCCGACGCCGGGAATGGCTGACTCTTTATTGCCGCGCGCAAACTTCTCAAAAATGGCCTGCTCCTGGCCCTGCGGAATGCCCGGCCCCGTGTCCCACACCTCCAGGCGCAGCGCCTGTTCTTCCACGGAAGCATTCATGCCAATCTGCGCCTTCGGCCCCGCATATTTACCGGCATTTTCCAGCAGGTTGATCAGCACACGTTCGAACAGCGGGCCGTCAACATGGATAAGCGTAAGCGGCTCCGGCATATTCAGCGCGATATGGCGGCCGCCGAGACCCGGCTCCAGCATCTTCAGCGCGCTGCCAACCACTTCTTCCAGCGTCAGCCACTCTTTTTTAAGATTAAACCCGCCGGACTGGATGCGCGCCATATCGAGCAGGTTGTTCACCAGGCGCGTCGTGTTCAGCACGTGCTCGCGGATCTCGCTGGCCTGCATCGCGTGTTTAGACCCTTCAGCAGCGAGATCCAGCGTCAGGATCTCAGACTGACCAAACAGGACGGTGAGGGGCGTGCGCAGGTCGTGCGAGAGCGCCGCCAGCAGCGAATTACGGATGCTTTCCCGCTCGCTCGCCAGCCGGGCCTGCTCCTCGCTGGCGGTGAGGGCCAGCCGCTCAAGCGCGCTGGCAACCAGCAGCGTGAAGGTCTCCAGCAGCCGCTGCTGCTCGGGGATCATCAGCTGGCGCAGGTTGGATGGCTCGACAATGACCAGCCCGTGATTTTTGTCCGCGCTGCGCAGCGGCAGGATCTGATACGGCACTCCCGGCAGGGTATCCGTGCCCGCCCCTGCCGGTAGGCCCTTGTCAAAACTCCAGCGCGCGATGGCTTCATCCCAGGGGGTCATGCCCGAGGTCGATGTCAGCGGGCGCAGCTTGCCGTGCTCATCAGGAAGCAGGATCAGGCTGCTGGCGTGAAAGGTCGAGCGGATAAACTGCTCGCTGGTCTGGACGATATCTCGCGGCGTGCGGCCGACCGCCAGCGATTTGGACATCTCGTATAAATGCCGCGTGCGTTGTTCGCGGTAGCGGGCAATACGCGCCTGATAGCGCACGCCTGCCGTCAGGTTCCCGATCACCAGCCCGACGGTAAGCATCACCCCAAAGGTGAGAATGTACTGCACATCCGAGACGGCGAGCGTCCCGCGAGGGGCAATAAAAAACAGATCGAAGCTAACCACGTTGAGAACCGTTGCCAGCACCGACGGCCAGCGCCCGTAAAACAGCGCCACGACAACCACGCCGAGCAGGTAAATCATCACCAGGTTGGCGGCATCGAAGGCAATCAGCCACTGGCTGGCAATCAGGGTGATCAGGGCGCAAAGTACCGCGGCCACCAGACAACCGCGAAGCTGGATGCGCCACTTTTCACTAAACGTGCGGGCGTCTGGCGTTCGGCCAGGAAGGGGTGTGGGTTTATCATCCAGCGCGACGATCACCAGGTCCAGATCCGGCGCGCGGCGCGCCAGCCTGTCGGCGAAGGACTCCCGGCTCAACCAGCGACGCTGCTGACGGCGGCCAATCACAATCTTGCCGAGGTTGTGTTCGCGGGCGTAGCGCAGGATGGCTTTATCTTCCTGCGGGTCGGAGAGGGTGGCCGTTTCCGCCCCCAGCTCCTGTGCCAGCCTGAGCGCGCTTAAAATCGCGCGCCGCTGCTGTTCAGGCAGGGCGTGAAGCTGCGGCGTTTCAACGTACACCGCGTGCCAGACGCTGCCGAACTTCGCGGCGAGGCGGGCGGCGGTGCGGATAAGCTTCTCATTCCCGCTACTGTGACCAATGCACAGCAGAATGGCGTCCCGGGTATGCCAGACCCGCTCCTGTCCCTGCAGATCGCGCCAGGCACGCATCTGGTCATCAACGCGATCCGCCGTACGCCGCAGGGCCAGCTCGCGCAGGGCGATTAAATTGCCTTTGCGGAAGAAATGTTCGATGGCACGCTCGGCCTGCCCGGCAATATACACTTTTCCTTCGTGCAGGCGCTGGCGCAGATCGTCCGGCGGCAGGTCGACCAGCACCACTTCGTCGGCGGCGTCAAAAAACGGATCGGGAACCGTTTCCCGTACCTGTATGCCGGTCACACCGCTGACGACGTCGTTGAGGCTCTCCAGATGCTGAACGTTGACCGTGGTGAACACGTCGATGCCGGCTTCCAGCAGCTCTTCCACGTCCTGCCAGCGTTTAGGGTGGCGGGAGCCTGGCGCATTGCTGTGCGCCAGTTCATCCATCAGAATCAGAGCAGGACGGCGGGCGAGGGCCGCGTCAAGGTCGAACTCGGTGACCAGCCGCCCACGGTGGTTGATGCGGCGAGCCGGCTGCACGGCAAGCCCCTCCAGCAGCGCCGCCGTCTCTTTACGACCGTGCGTTTCGACAACACCGATAAGAATATCAAGCCCCTGCGCCCGCAGCCGCTGCGCTTCAGTGAGCATCGCGAAGGTTTTTCCGACCCCCGCGCAGGCCCCGAAGAAAATTTTCAGCTTGCCGCGATGGGCTTCCGCCGTCTGTTCGAGCAGCCTGTCCGGATCCGGGCGCATCGGCTCGTCGGTCATTTAGTTTTTCCTTAGCGCGTCCAGCGCCAGATTGAGCTCAACAATATTTACGACAGGCATGCCGATAAAACTGACCAGCGGTGTATGGGTATGTTCTGCGACCAGCTGACTCACCTGTTCCACCGTCAGGCGACGCGCGGCAGCGACGCGCGGAATTTGCCAGGCGACGGCCTCCGGCGTCAGGCTGTAATCCAGCCCGCTGGCGGACGCGGTGACCAGCTCCACCGGCACCTCACGGCTTGCCTGCGGGTTCGCGGCTCGCAGCGCGGCAACGCGTTCGGCGATGGCGGTATCCAGCGCCGGGTTGCTGCCCGCGAGGTTGCTCCCCCCGGATGCCATGGGATTATACGGGCTTTCGGCGGTGGCGGAAGGGCGTCCCTGGAAGTAGCCAGCGGCGGTAAAGTGCTGGCCGATCAGCCGCGAACCACGGGTTTCGCCGTCTTGTATGATCAGCGAGCCGTTGGCCTGGTCAGCAAACCACCACTGGCCCAGTGCGGTCGTCATCAGGGGATAAAGCCCGCCGGTTATCAGCGCCAGCAGAATAAACAGAAGTATAGCGGGACGTAACATCATCATGAGATTCACCTTTTAAACCAGCCCGAACAGGGTTAACAGCAGGTCGATCGCCTTGATCCCGATAAAGGGAACGATCAGCCCGCCGAGACCGTAAATCCACAGATTGCGGCGCAGCATCGCGGCAGCGGTCAGCGGCTTATAGCTCACCCCTTTTAGCGCCAGCGGGATCAGAAAGACAATAATCAGCGCGTTGAAGATCACCGCGCTGAGAATGGCCGACGCCGGGGAGTGCAGGTGCATCACGTTCAGCGCATCCAGCTGCGGATAGGTGGCGGCAAAGGCCGCCGGAATAATGGCGAAGTATTTCGCCACATCGTTGGCGATACTGAATGTTGTCAGCGAGCCGCGCGTCATCAGCATCTGCTTCCCGATGTGTACCACTTCAATCAGCTTGGTCGGGTTAGAGTCGAGATCGACCATGTTGCCCGCCTCTTTTGCCGCCTGCGTACCGGAGTTCATCGCGACCGCCACATCGGCCTGCGCGAGGGCTGGTGCGTCGTTGGTGCCGTCTCCGGTCATCGCCACCAGCCGACCTTCGGCCTGATACTGGCGGATCAGCGCCAGCTTGGCTTCCGGCGTCGCTTCGGACAGGAAATCGTCGACGCCCGCTTCGGCCGCAATGGCGGCTGCGGTAAGACGGTTATCGCCAGTGATCATCACCGTTTTGATGCCCATCTGGCGCATTTGAGCGAAGCGCTCTTTGATCCCGCCTTTGACAATATCTTTCAGGGCAATCACCCCGAGGACGTGCGAACCTTCAGCCACCACCAGCGGCGTGGCCCCCTGACGGGCTACGCTCTCGACCAGCGCGTCGACTTCTGGCGGGAAGTGGCCACTGTTGGCTTCAATATGGCGACGGATGGCGTCGACGGAGCCTTTGCGGATCATCCGGTCCTGAATGTTGATCCCGCTCATGCGGGTCTGAGCGGTGAAGGGGACAAAGGTGGCGTGCAGGCTCTGGACGTCACGCTGGCGCAGGTTAAAACGCTGCTTGGCAAGAATAACGATACTGCGGCCTTCCGGCGTTTCATCTGCCAGAGACGAGAGTTGCGCCGCGTCGGCCAGCGTTTTTTCATCCACGCCGGGGGCCGGTAAAAATTCGGATGCCTGACGGTTACCGAGCGTGATCGTCCCGGTTTTGTCCAGCAGCAGGACGTCAACATCCCCGGCGGCCTCTACGGCACGCCCGCTGGTGGCGATCACGTTCGCACCAAGCATGCGGCTCATCCCGGCCACGCCGATGGCCGACAGCAGGCCGCCGATGGTGGTCGGGATCAGGCACACCAGCAGGGCGACCAGCACGGTAATGCTCACCGCTGTTCCGGCGTAGGCAGAGAACGGCCACAGGGTGGCGGTGGCGAGTAAAAAGACCATCGTCAGGGCGATCAGCAGAATGGTCAGGGCGATTTCGTTCGGCGTTTTGCGACGCTGGGCGCCTTCCACCATGGCGATCATCCGGTCGAGGAAGGTCTCGCCCGGGTTGACACTGCACTGGATCACCAGCCAGTCCGAAAGAATGCGCGTTCCGCCGGTCACAGAGGCGAAGTCGCCGCCCGACTCGCGGATAACCGGAGCTGACTCCCCGGTAATGGCGCTTTCGTCTACCGATGCGCCCCCTTCAATCACTTCGCCATCACAGGGGATAATGTCCCCGGCTTCGACCAGCACCACGTCGCCTTTGCGCAGCTCGTCTGCCGGCACCTGGTCCATCTGCGCACCGTATTTCGGCTCACGCAGTTTGCGCGCAAAGGCGGTCTTTTTCACCCCTTTCAGGCTGTTGGCCTGCGCCTTACTGCGGCCTTCCGCCAGCGCTTCGGCAACGTTGGCGAAGAGCACGGTAAACCACAGCCACAGGCTGATGGCCCCGGTGAACAGGGCGTTCCCCGGGAGATGCCCCGTTCCCATGGCAATCGCCAGAGCGGTGGTCAGCACGCTGCCGATCCAGACGATAAACATCACCGGGTTGTGCCACTGCACGCGTGGGCTCAACTTTTTCACCGCATCCATGAGGGCCTGGCGAACTAACGACGGTTCAAACAGGGCCAGTTGTTTACGACTCATGACAATTCTCCGCAAATCAGCGTAAAGAGAGGGTTTCCGCGACCGGGCCTAACGCGAGGGCGGGGATAAAGGTCAGGGCACCGACAAGCAGGACGGTGCCAATCAATAGCCCGGTAAACAGCGCGCCGTGGGTAGGCAACGTACCGGTGGTCGTGGGTTGGATTTTTTTATTCACCAGTGAACCCGCAATCGCCATCACCGGCACAATTACGCCGAAACGCCCAACGAACATGCAGAAGGCCAGCAGGCAGTTCCAGAACGGCGAGTTGGCGCTCAGGCCCGCAAAGGCGCTGCCGTTGTTATTGGCGGCAGACGAGACGGCGTACAGCACTTCGCTAAAACCGTGGATACCCGGATTGAAAATGCCGCTGCGTCCGGCGTCGGTCATCAGCGCCAGCGCGGTGCCGAGCAGCACGAGGGCAGGCGTAACCAGAATGGCCAGCGCGGTCAGCTTC
The DNA here is from genome assembly GCF_029967835.1 of Enterobacter sp. V87_3. NCBI lineage: Bacteria > Pseudomonadati > Pseudomonadota > Gammaproteobacteria > Enterobacterales > Enterobacteriaceae > Enterobacter > Enterobacter sp. V87_3. The sequence goes on from NZ_JASCAM010000017.1 coordinate 28,480, forward strand.
ATCTCGCGCACGTCGATTTTTTTACCCAGATATTCCGGTGTGCGGCCAATCATCAGACCGGCGATAAACACCGCCAGCAGCACGAAAAGCAGCATGCCGTACAGCCCCGAGCCAACGCCGCCAAACACCACTTCACCGATCTGCATCAGCCACATCGGGATCATGCCGCCGAGCGCCGTAAAGGAGTCATGCATCGCATTCACCGCCCCGCACGAGGCCGCCGTGGTGACCACGGCATACAGGCTACTGGCGAGAATACCGAAGCGGCTCTCTTTGCCTTCCATGTTGATATTGCTGTTGGCGCCCAGCGGCATAAGATGGCCATTGCCGTGCCATTCGGCCCACATCACCAGCGCAACGCAGACCACAAAGATTAATGACATGGCCCACAGCAACGTCCGGCCCTGACGGCGGTCATTAACCACCTCGCCAAACGCAAAGCACAGCGCCGAAGGGATCAGGAAGATGGCCAGCATCTGGACCAGGTTGGTCAGCGCCGTTGGGTTTTCAAACGGATGGGATGAGTTAGCGTTGAAGAACCCGCCGCCGTTAGTCCCGAGCATCTTGATGGCCTCCTGCGACGCGACAGGTCCCATCGGCAGAAGCTGCTGTGCCCCTTCAAGCGAGGTATAAGGGGTGTAAGGGTGCAGGTTTTGCAGGGTGCCCTGCTGCATAAAGAACAGGGCAATGATCAGTGCGATGGGAAGCAGGATCCACAGGGTAATCCGGGTCAGGTCGACCCAGGCGTTGCCCAGCGTGTTGACATTCTGACGCGCAAACGCCCGCGTCAGGGCAAAAATCACCGCGATACCGCTCGCCGCAGAGAGAAAGTTTTGTACCGTCAGTCCCGCCATCTGGCTGAAGTAACTGAGCGTGGTTTCACCCGCATAGGATTGCCAGTTGGTGTTACTGACGAAGCTGACCGCCGTGTTCAGGGCCAGGTGCCAGGACAGGCCGGGAAGCTGCTGTGGATTCAGCGGCAGGCTTCCCTGCAGCATCAACATGGCAAACAGGACCGCCAGACCGATAATATTCAGCAGCAAAATGGCCAGCAGATACTGCCGCCAGGTCATCTCCCGATCGTGTGTTCCCAGAAGCCGCCACAGCGCGTTTTCAACGCCTGCCGTGCCCGGTAACGCCACGTTATTGATCATCCGCGCGAGTAAGGAACCCAACGGCCTTGCCAGTAAGAACAGCACCAGCAGGAAGCTGGCGATAAGCAAAAACGCCTGAGCAGCCATCAGAATGCCTCCGCATTAATCAGGGCATAAACCAGATAACCCAGTAACAGGAACACCAGCACGATGCCGGTAATCAGACCTGCACTCACAATTCACCTCCGGGTGACAGTTGTACTGGTGCTAACGGTAGGATTTACGGCGCAAAGATTTCGCAAAAATCAGAAGGGAAGGTGTAAAAAAAGTATAAAAATGGCAAAGCCACAATTTAACTATTGGTAAGTAAATCGTTAACTTTTTTGTAACTTAGTTACGGCGTGAATGTAAATATTCCCTAAATGGCGAGAAATAAGTGGTCGGATGAGTAGTAAAATTACAAACAAAACGATATTATTTTATCCAGGTCACAGATTTCACATTTTCCGGATGACGTTTCCGGCCAACTACAGGGGAGAAAAATATGGATCTTTATAAAGAGTATCCGGCTCATATCGTTTTCATGCGTCGCACTTTCGCCGTAGTGGCTGGCGTGCTGGCACTGCCGGTGATGCTTTTCTGGAAAGACCGCGCACGTTTTTACAGCTATCTGCATCGCGTCTGGGCGAAAACCAGCGAGAAGCCGGTGTGGATGGATCAGGCCGAGAAAGCGACCTGCGATTTCTACTAAAAAAGAAAGATGACGCACAGTGATAAAAAAACCGCCAACAGCAATGTGGCGGTTTTTTTGTCCCTCGGGATTCGCGGTCCGTTGGGATTGATGGTTTTTCAAGCTCTCACCAGAGGTCTGCGATCTTACTGCTCAGCACTGAAGAATCAAACGTTGTTTCTCTAAATATAATCTTAAAAGGCTGTTGAGCGGATTCCAGTCCACATCAATGCCGACTACCATGCGTCGTCCCTTTCCGCCATCTCGCACATGGGCACCGGTCCCGGGAAAGGTGTAACCACAACCGTGAGTCAGGCTCTCACCAGAGCTTGTGTCCACCGACTTATCACCGGTGGTGAACGGTGGAGCGGTTAGCTGCAGGGACCGCATAATGAAACGCTATTTTTGCATTGCGTTCATTGTCGCCAGCGTACTCGTCGTTAAGAGTGATGAACCTTCCGCGTTCATTGCGTTAACCTCGATAGCGCAGGACAAGTAGCGTTAAGGCCGCCCCGGGCGGCCTTTTTTATTTCATCGCGTCTACACTTCATGGCAAAGTACATAAAAGCCTGCCCCCTTTTTCCTTTGGTGGCATGCCCTTACGGACATAATGGACAATTGCCTGGAGTTTTATGCCCACCCATCTGGTTTGGTTTCGCGCGGATCTGCGCGTTCACGACAACATCGCCCTGGCGGCAGCCTGCCGCGCCAAAGACGCCCGCGTGCTGGCACTGTTTATTGCGACTCCCGAGCAGTGGCAGCAGCATGATATGGCACCCCGACAGGCGGCCTACCTCTGCGCGCATCTGAACGAACTGCAGCGATCGCTGGGCGAAAAAGGTATTCCGCTGATCTATAAAGAGGTGAGCGATTTCTCTGCGCAACTGCAGACGGTGCAGGCGATATGTGACGAGCATGATGTCACGCACCTTTTTTATAACTACCAGTACGAATTCAACGAGCAGCAGCGGGACCGTCAGCTGGAAAACCGGTTAGACACCGTGGTGTGTCAGGGATTTGATGACAGCGTTATGCTGCCGCCGGGCAGCGTGATGACCGGCAACCACGAGATGTATAAAGTGTTTACCCCGTTCAAAAACGCTTTTATCAAACGCCTGAAAGAGGCGCTGCCGGAGTGCGTCGCCGCGCCCGCCGCAAGGGGCGAACCCTTAACGGATCTCCCCGCGCTGACGTTTGATTATCCTCAACAGGCGTTTGATGAAACTCTCTTCCCCGCCGATGAAAAAGCGGCCATCACGCAGCTGCGCCACTTCTGCAAACAGGGGGCGGCTGAGTATGAAAGTCAGCGGGATTTTCCCGCCGTCGAGGGAACCAGTCGGTTGTCGGCCTGTTTAGCACTGGGCGTGCTCTCTCCACGCCAGTGTCTGCATCGTCTGCTGGCTGAGCAGCCGCAGGCGCTGGACGGTGCGGCAGGCGCCGTGTGGCTCAACGAGCTTATCTGGCGCGAGTTCTATCGCCATCTGATGACTTATCATCCTGATTTATGTAAACATCGACCTTTCATCCGCTGGACTGAAAACGTCAAGTGGCAGCAAAACGACGATCGGCTTCGCGCCTGGCAAAACGGCACGACGGGCTACCCGATTGTCGATGCCGCGATGCGCCAGCTCAATGCAACCGGGTGGATGCATAACCGCCTGCGCATGATTACTGCCAGCTTTCTGGTAAAAGATCTGCTTATCGACTGGCGCGTCGGGGAGCGGTATTTTATTTCTCAGCTGATCGATGGCGATCTGGCTGCCAATAACGGCGGCTGGCAGTGGGCGGCCTCTACCGGTACCGATGCGGCACCGTATTTCCGCATCTTTAACCCGACAACCCAGGGGCAACGGTTTGACGCCGACGGCGAGTTTATCCGCCACTGGCTTCCGGAGCTTAACGAGGTGCCGGCTAAAGCGATCCATGAACCCTGGACGTGGGCGGATAAGCAGGGCGTAACGCTCGATTATCCTCGCCCCCTCGTCGACCATAAACAGGCGCGCGTCGCCACGCTGGCGGCGTACGAAGCGGCCCGTAATGCGTAAGAGAATGATGATGAACAACCACGAACTTGAACGACTGATTAACGAGAAGCTCAACACCGCCGCCTTCAGCGACTACGGCCCGAACGGCCTGCAGGTTGAAGGGCGCGATAAGGTGCAAAAAATTATCACCGGCGTGACGGCAAGCCAGACGCTGCTGGATGAGGCGGTACGCCAGCAGGCGGACGCCGTGATCGTCCATCATGGTTACTTCTGGAAAAACGAAGCGCCGGTTATTCGCGGTATGAAGCGTAACCGGCTGAAAACGTTGCTGGCGAACGACATCAACCTCTACGGCTATCATCTGCCGCTGGACGCGCACCCGGAACTGGGAAATAACGTGCAGCTGGCGCAGCTGCTGGGGATCACCGTGAAGGGGGAAATCGAGCCGCTGGTGCCGTGGGGCGAGCTGGCGATGCCGGTTCCGGGGCTGGAGCTGGCCTCGTGGATTGAAGCGCGTCTGGGGCGTCGTCCGCTGTGGTGCGGTGACACAGGGCCGGATCTGGTGAAGCGCGTCGCCTGGTGTACCGGCGGTGGTCAGGGCTTTATTGATAGCGCGGCACGTTTTGGCGTTGATGCCTTCATTACCGGCGAAGTCTCCGAGCAAACCATCCACTCCGCCCGCGAGCAGGGGCTCCATTTCTACGCGGCGGGGCATCATGCAACGGAGCGCGGCGGCATTCGCGCGCTCGGGGAGTGGCTGACAGAAAATACCGATCTGGATGTGACCTTTATAGATATCCCTAATCCGGCCTGATGAGAGGTAGTTAAGTGCAGCGAGCGCGTTGTTATCTTCTGGGCGAAACCGCCGTGGTTCTGGAACTTGAACCACCGGTGACGCTTGCCACGCAAAAGCGTATCTGGCGGCTGGCTCAGCGTCTGCCGGAGATGCCGGGGGTGGTTGAAGCCATTCCGGGTATGAATAATATCACCGTGGTGCTGCGTCACCCGCACACGGGGGCGCTGGATGCCATTGAACGATTGCAGCGCTGGTGGGAGGAGAGCGAGGCGCTGGAGCCGGAGTCCAGATCCATTGAAATCCCGGTGGTTTATGGCAGGGAAGGCGGGCCGGATCTTGGCGTCGTGGCGCAACACAGTGGTTTAACCGAGAAGCAGGTGGTTGAAATGCATGCTTCGGTAAATTACGTGGTCTGGTTCGTTGGCTTCCAGCCAGGTTTTCCGTATCTGGGCGGGCTGCCGTCAGAGCTGCATACCCCCCGTCGCGCCGAGCCGCGCCTGAGCGTACCCGCGGGGACGGTGGCGATCGGCGGTGAGCAGACCGGCATCTACCCCCTTGCCTCGCCCGGCGGCTGGCAGCTTATCGGGCACACGTCCACCCCATTATTTGAACCACGCCAGGATGCGCCAATACTTCTGCGTCCCGGCGACACCCTTCGCTTTATCCCGCAGAAGGAGGGGGTATGTTAACGCTTATTCGCGCCGGGCTTTACACCTCGGTCCAGGATGCCGGGCGCTTTGGCATGCGCCAGTCCGGCGTGAGCTATTGCGGCGCGCTCGACCGCCCTGCGCTTGAAATTGCAAACGTGCTGGTGGGCAACCCCGGCAGCACGGCGGCGCTGGAGATTACGCTCGGACAGTGCGTGATTGAATTCGGCCAGGAGACCTGGTTTGCGCTTACCGGGGCAGGCTGCGATGCAACGCTTGACAGTAAAGCGGTCTGGACGGGCTGGCGTCTCAGGGCGCAAGCGGGCCAGCGACTGACCCTCAACCGTCCTTCGCACGGCGTACGCAGTTACCTTGCCGTCGCCGGAGGCCTTGACGTGCCTGACGTCCTTGGCTCGTGCAGTACCGACGCAAAAGCGGGCATTGGCGGGCATGAAGGACGCTTGCTGCGCGACGGCGATCGCCTGGCGATCAAGCCTGCGGATCGGCTTTTTTCCACCGCCCAGGGCGTGAAGCAGCTGCTGTGGGGAAATCAGATCCGCGCTTTGCCGGGACCGGAATATCAGGAGTTCGACGCGGCGTCTCAGGCATCCTTCTGGCGCTCGCCGTGGAAGATCAGCCCGCAAAGTAACCGCATGGGCTATCGCCTGCAGGGGCAGCCGCTGACCCGCACAACCGACCGCGAGCTGCTCTCGCACGGCCTGCTGCCGGGCGTGATTCAGGTTCCACCGAACGGGCAGCCTATCGTGCTGATGAACGATGCGCAAACTACCGGCGGATACCCGCGTATTGCCTGCATTATTGAAGCCGATCGCTACCATCTGGCGCAGATCCCGCTTGGTCAGCCGATCCATTTTGTACAATGTACGCTGGAAGAGGCGCTCAAAGCCCGGCAGGATCAGCAGCGCTACCTGGAGCAACTGGCCTGGAGGCTGGATGGCAAAGATTGATTTAAACGCCGATTTGGGCGAGGGCGGCAGCGCGGATGACGCGCTGATGACGCTGGTCTCTTCGGTCAATATCGCCTGCGGTTTTCATGCGGGCGACGCGCAAACCATGCTGACAAGCGTGCGCAATGCCATCAAACACGGCGTGGCGATCGGGGCGCACCCGGGTTTTCCCGACAGGGCCAATTTTGGCCGAACGGCGATGGAGCTGCCGCCGGAGACGGTCTACGCCCAGACGCTCTATCAGATTGGCGCGCTGGACGCGATTGTCCGTGCGCAGCAGGGGGTGCTGTGCCACGTGAAGCCGCACGGCATGCTTTACAACCAGGCGGCAAAAGAGCCTGCTCTGGCGGATGCCATCGCGCGGGCGGTGCGGGACTATAATCCGCATTGCATTCTGGTCGGTCTGGCCGGCAGTGAGCTTATCCGTGCCGGCGCGCGTTTGGGCTTAACCACCCGTCAGGAAGTCTTTGCCGACCGGGGATACCAGGCTGACGGCAGCCTCGTCCCCCGCACGCAGCCGGGCGCGCTTATCACCTCTGAACCACAGGCGCTGGCGCAGACGCTGGAGATGGTACGCCTGGGGCAGGTCACGACGATTGACGGCACAACGGCAAAGGTCCAGGCTGATACGGTCTGTTTACACGGCGATGGTGAGCATGCGCTGGCATTTGCGCGCCGCCTGCGGGCGGCCTTTGCAGAGCAGGGTATTCTCGTCAGCGCCTGACATCGCAATAAGGACAACACCATGCCAGAAGGTCCGGAGATCCGCCGCGCGGCGGATAACCTGGAGGCGGCGATAAAAGGCAAACCCCTGACCCGTGTCTGGTTTGCTTTTCCGCAACTCAAAAAATATGAATCAATGCTGGTGGGCCAGACGGTGACCCACATCGACACGCGCGGCAAGGCATTGCTGACGCATTTCTCCCATAACCTGACGTTATATAGCCATAACCAGCTATACGGCGTATGGCGCGTGGTGAATGCCGACGAACAGCCAGAAACCACCCGCGTGCTGCGCGTCAGGCTGCAAACGGCAGATAAAGCCGTTCTGCTTTACAGCGCGTCGGATATCGACATGTTAACGCCGGAGCAGTTGCTTACGCACCCGTTCCTGCAACGCGTGGGGCCGGACGTGCTGGATATGCGCCTGACGGCCAGCGACGTGAAAGCCCGGCTGTTATCGCCCAAATTCCGCAACCGGCAGTTCTCCGGCTTATTCCTCGATCAGGCGTTTCTGGCGGGGTTAGGAAATTATCTGCGGGTGGAAATTCTGTGGGACGTTGGGCTGGCGGCGCAGCATAAAGCCTCGCAGCTGAGCGACGCGCAGCTGGACGCCCTGTCCCACGCGCTGCTGGAGATACCGCGTCTGTCCTACAACACGCGAGGCAGGGTGGATGATAAAAAGCACCACGGGGCGCTGTTCCGGTTCAGGGTGTTTCATCGGGCGGGGAAAAAGTGCGAACGCTGCGGCGGGATAATTGAAAAGACAACGCTCTCGTCCAGACCGTTTTACTGGTGTCCGGGGTGCCAGAGGTAAAAGCAAAACGGCAACGAAAGTTGCCGTTTTTAATGTTTTCACCCTCTCCCTGTGGGAGAGGGCCGGGGTGAGGGCATCAGGCCGCACCCAACGTTGTTAGCGCTTAATATCAGACTTAAAATCACGCTGCTCGTAGCCGGTATACAGCTGACGAGGACGGGCGATTTTCATGCCTTCGCTGTGCATTTCGTTCCAGTGCGCAATCCAGCCTACGGTACGCGCCATCGCGAAGATCACGGTGAACATGGAAGACGGAATACCCATCGCTTTCAGGATGATACCGGAGTAGAAGTCGACGTTCGGGTAGAGTTTCTTCTCGATGAAGTACGGGTCGTTCAGCGCGATGTGTTCCAGCTCCATCGCCACTTCCAGCAGGTCATCTTTGGTACCCAGTTCTTTCAGCACTTCGTGGCAGGTTTCACGCATCACGGTGGCGCGCGGGTCATAGTTTTTGTACACGCGGTGACCGAAGCCCATCAGACGGAAGGAGTCATTCTTGTCTTTCGCGCGACGCACGAACTCAGGAATGTGCTCAACGGAGCTGATCTCTTCCAGCATCTTGAGCGCCGCTTCGTTCGCGCCGCCATGCGCCGGTCCCCACAGGGAGGCGATACCCGCAGCGATACAGGCGAACGGGTTCGCGCCTGAAGAGCCTGCGGTACGGACGGTAGAGGTAGAGGCGTTCTGTTCGTGGTCAGCGTGCAAGATCAGAATACGGTCCATGGCGCGTTCCAGCACCGGGTTCACTTCGTACTCTTCGCACGGCGTGGAGAACATCATGCGCAGGAAGTTACCAGCGTAGGAGAGGTCATTACGCGGATAAACAAACGGCTGGCCGATAGAATATTTGTAGCACATCGCCGCCATGGTCGGCATTTTGGACAGCAGGCGGAACGCGGCGATATCACGGTGACGTGGGTTATTCACGTCGAGGGAATCGTGATAGAACGCGGCCAGCGCACCGGTGATCCCGCACATTACCGCCATCGGGTGAGAGTCACGACGGAACGCATGGAACAGACGGGTAATCTGCTCGTGGATCATGGTGTGACGGGTAACGGTGGTCCGGAATTCATCGTATTCCGCCTGGGTCGGCTTTTCGCCGTTCAGCAGGATGTAGCACACTTCCAGATAGTTGGATTCGGTGGCTAACTGATCGATGGGGAAGCCGCGATGGAGCAGGATGCCTTCGTCACCGTCGATGAAGGTGATTTTGGATTCGCAAGATGCGGTAGAGGTAAATCCAGGGTCAAAGGTGAAAACACCTTTCGAACCCAGCGTACGGATATCAATAACATCCTGACCGAGCGTGCCTTTTAGCACATCCAGTTCAATAGCAGTATCACCCCCGAGGGTGAGCTTTGCCTTTGTATCAGCCATTTACGGTCTCCTTAGCGCCTTATGCTTAAGACTGCTGTTCACCGGATTTGCCTTCAGCTGTTAATCACCGTTACCAGATTGTTATTTGGCTTACCGCTCAGCTCACGAGGCATAACCAGGGTACAGAGCTATGGCGCCTTGCAGGTAAACGAATGAAATATCAGTGAAATAACAGCAAATCAGTGTTTCAGCGGTCCGAATTATTCAAACCTGTATACCACTAATAACTGTCCTGATAACTTCGGTCAATACCATCACACTGTTACATAACTATTTGTCAGGTGAAAGAGAGACCTCATAACTTTTGCGCATTATATGCCTTTTCTGATGACGTTTGTAACAATATTGTTTAACATTTGTCAAATCAGATGATTAAAAATTAAAAAGATGTTGTTATCGTGACCCGGATCACTGTTCCAGAGAAAACCCGACAAACTGTATGTAGGTTAATTGTAATGATTTTGTGAACGGCCTATACTGCCGCCAGGTCTCCGGAACACCCTGCAATCCCGAGCCACCCAGCGTTGTAACGTGTCGTTTTAGCATTTGGAAGCAATGTTTTGCATGACGCGCAGTTATAGAAAAGGAACGCTGTCTGACCCGCATCGCAGTCCGGAGGAAGGAAACAATAAGAACAGCATGTGGGCGTTATTCATGATAAGAAACGTGAAAAAACAAAGACCTGTCAATCTGGATCTCAAAACGATCCGATTCCCTGTAACAGCAATAGCGTCCATTCTGCACCGCGTATCCGGTGTGATTACGTTTGTGGCGGTCGGTATTTTGCTGTGGCTACTGGGAACCAGCCTCTCGTCTCCTGAAGGATTCCTCCAGGCCTCCGCCATTATGAACAGCTTCTTCGTGAAATTTATCATGTGGGGCATTCTGACCGCGCTGGCATACCACGTCGTAGGCGGCGTACGCCATATGCTGATGGATTTCGGCTATCTGGAAGAGACCTTCGAGGCCGGGAAACGCTCCGCTAACATTTCATTTGTATTGACTGTCGTGCTTTCAATTCTTGCAGGAGTTCTCGTATGGTAAGCAACGCCTCCGCATTAGGACGCAACGGCGTACATGACTTCATTCTGGTCCGCGCTACCGCCATCGTCCTCACGCTTTACATCATCTATATGATCGGTTTCTTCGCGACCAGCGGCACGCTGACGTGGGAGCTCTGGAGTGGTTTCTTCGGATCGGCCTTCACCAAAGTGTTTACCCTGCTGGCGCTGTTCTCCATCCTTATCCATGCCTGGATTGGCATGTGGCAGGTGTTGACCGATTACGTTAAACCTCTGGCCATTCGCCTCCCTCTGCAGCTGGCAATTGTCGTTGCACTGGTGGTTTACGTTATTTATGGATTCGTTGTGGTGTGGGGTGTGTAATGAAACTGCCAGTCAGAGAATTTGATGCTGTCGTGATTGGTGCTGGTGGCGCAGGTATGCGCGCAGCGCTGCAAATTTCCCAGAGCGGCCAGACCTGTGCGCTGCTCTCTAAAGTGTTCCCGACCCGTTCCCATACCGTATCAGCCCAGGGTGGTATCACCGTGGCGCTTGGTAATACCCATGAAGATAACTGGGAATGGCACATGTACGACACGGTAAAAGGTTCCGACTACATCGGTGACCAGGATGCCATCGAATATATGTGTAAAACCGGCCCGGAAGCGATTCTGGAGCTGGACCACATGGGCCTGCCGTTCTCCCGTCTGGAAAATGGCACCATCTATCAACGTCCGTTTGGCGGCCAGTCGAAAGATTTCGGCGGCGAGCAGGCGGCACGTACCGCAGCGGCGGCGGACCGTACCGGCCACGCGCTGCTGCACACTCTGTATCAGCAAAACCTGAAAAACCACACCACCATCTTCTCTGAGTGGTATGCGCTGGATCTGGTGAAAAATGCCGATGGCGCAGTCGTGGGCTGTACCGCTCTGTGCATCGAGACCGGTGAGGTCGTCTACTTTAAAGCGCGTGCAACCGTGCTGGCTACCGGCGGTGCAGGGCGTATTTATCAGTCAACCACCAACGCCCACATCAACACCGGTGACGGCGTGGGGATGGCTATCCGCGCGGGCGTGCCGGTGCAGGATATGGAGATGTGGCAGTTCCACCCAACCGGTATCGCCGGCGCGGGGGTTCTGGTGACGGAAGGCTGCCGTGGTGAAGGTGGCTACCTGCTGAACAAACACGGCGAGCGCTTCATGGAGCGTTATGCCCCGAATGCGAAAGACCTGGCGGGTCGTGACGTGGTGGCGCGTTCCATCATGATCGAAATCCGCGAAGGCCGCGGCTGCGATGGCCCATGGGGTCCACACGCGAAGCTGAAGCTCGACCACCTGGGTAAAGAGGTACTGGAATCCCGCCTGCCGGGCATTCTGGAGCTGTCCCGCACCTTCGCCCACGTTGACCCGGTTAAAGAACCTATCCCGGTTATCCCAACCTGCCACTACATGATGGGCGGCATTCCGACCAAAGTGACCGGTCAGGCGCTGACCGTGAACGAGCAGGGCGAAGACGTGGTGATTCCTGGCCTGTTTGCCGTCGGCGAAATCGCCTGCGTATCGGTACACGGTGCTAACCGTCTGGGCGGCAACTCCCTGCTGGACCTGGTGGTGTTTGGCCGTGCGGTGGGCCTGCATCTGCAGGAATCCATTGCCGAGCAGGGCGACCTGCTTGACGCCACCGACGCTGAAATCGATGCCTCCCTCGAGCGCCTCAACCGCTGGAACGGCAACCGTAACGGCGAAGATCCGGTGGAAATCCGTAAAGCGCTGCAGGAATGTATGCAGCACAACTTCTCGGTATTCCGTGAAGGCGACGCGATGGCGAAAGGCCTTGAGCAGCTGAAAGCGATCCGCGAGCGTCTGAAAAATGCCCGTCTGGATGATACCTCCAGCGAGTTCAATACCCAGCGCGTAGAGTGTCTGGAGCTGGATAACCTGATGGAAACGGCCTACGCCACTGCGGTGTCGGCAAACTTCCGTACCGAAAGCCGTGGCGCGCATAGCCGCTTCGACTTCCCGGATCGTGATGACGAAAACTGGCTGTGCCATTCCCTGTATCTGCCAGAGTCGGAAACCATGACGCGTCGTAGCGTTAACATGGAACCGAAACTGCGTCCGGCGTTCCCGCCGAAGATTCGTACTTATTAATGCGGAGACAGGACAATGAAACTCGAATTCTCAGTTTATCGTTATAACCCGGATGTAGACGATGCGCCGCGTATGCAGGATTACACCCTGGACGCGGAAGAAGGTCGTGACATGATGCTGCTGGATGCCTTAATGCAGCTGAAAGAAAAAGATCCGACACTGTCGTTCCGCCGTTCCTGCCGTGAGGGGGTGTGTGGCTCCGATGGCGTGAACATGAACGGAAAAAATGGCCTGGCCTGTATTACGCCAATTTCAGCGTTGCAGCGTCCTGGTCAGAAAATTGTTATCCGTCCTCTGCCAGGCCTGCCGGTCGTGCGCGATTTGGTGGTAGACATGGGGCAATTCTATGCACAATATGAGAAGATTAAGCCTTACTTGTTGAATAATGGGCAAAATCCTCCTGCTCGTGAGCACTTACAGTCACCCGAGCAGCGTGAAAAACTCGATGGATTGTATGAGTGTATTCTCTGTGCATGTTGCTCGACGTCGTGCCCATCGTTCTGGTGGAACCCGGACAAATTTATCGGCCCGGCCGGTCTGCTGGCTGCCTATCGCTTCCTGATCGATAGCCGCGACACCGAAACCGATAACCGTCTGGAAGGATTAAGTGACGCTTTCAGCGTATTCCGCTGCCATAGCATCATGAACTGCGTCAGTGTGTGTCCTAAGGGGCTGAACCCGACGCGCGCCATCGGCCATATTAAGTCGATGCTGCTGCAGCGCAGTGCGTAAGAAGTAATAAGAGGGGGCGCTGTTCCCCTCACCCTAACCCTCTCCCCAAGGGAGAGGGAATAGATTGCAGGAAATCTTTAAAAACTGCCGACGACATTCCCCCTCTCCTGTGGGAGAGGGTCGGGGTGAGGGGAAACCCTTAAGACAGTTTCTAAAGGTTCCTTCGCGGGCCAGAAAGAGCTCGCAGGTGAACCCCGGCACGTACGTGTTGTACGTGGTAGTTTCTACGGCGAAAGTAAGCATAAAATGCTTAAGGGATCACGATGCAGAACGGCGCAATGAAAGCCTGGCTGGACTCTTCTTACCTCTCTGGTGCAAACCAGAGCTGGATAGAACAGCTCTATGAAGACTTCTTAACCGATCCTGACTCAGTGGACGCAAACTGGCGTTCCATGTTCCAGCAGTTGCCTGGTACAGGGGTCAAACCGGATCAATTCCATTCCAAAACACGTGATTATTTCCGTCGTCTGGCGAAGGATGCCTCACGTTACTCTTCTGCGATTTCCGACCCTGACACCAATGCGAAGCAGGTTAAAGTCCTGCAGCTTATTAACGCTTATCGCTTCCGTGGTCACCAGCATGCGAATCTCGATCCGCTGGGACTGTGGCAGCAAGAACGTGTGGCGGATCTCGATCCGGCCTTCCACGATCTGACCGAGGCCGATTTCCAGGAAACCTTTAACGTAGGTTCGTTTGCCATCGGCAAAGACACGATGAAGCTGGGCGAGTTGATTGACGCGCTCAAGCAGACTTACTGCGGCTCCATCGGCGCGGAATATATGCACATTACCTCCACCGAAGAGAAGCGCTGGATCCAGCAGCGTATCGAATCCGTGGCGGGGCACGCCACCTTTTCTCATGAAGAGAAAAAGCGCTTCCTGGGTGAGTTGACCGCAGCAGAAGGGCTTGAGCGCTATCTGGGCGCGAAATTCCCGGGCGCAAAACGCTTCTCGCTGGAAGGCGGCGATGCGTTAGTCCCGATGCTCAAAGAGCTGATCCGCCATGCGGGCAAGAGCGGCACCCGTGAAGTGGTGCTGGGCATGGCGCACCGTGGTCGTCTGAACGTGCTGGTCAACGTGCTGGGCAAAAAGCCTCAGGACCTGTTCGACGAATTTGCGGGTAAACACAAAGAACATCTCGGCACCGGTGACGTGAAGTACCACATGGGCTTCTCGTCAGATATCGAAACCGAAGGCGGTCAGGTTCACCTGGCGCTGGCGTTTAACCCGTCGCACCTCGAAATCGTAAGCCCGGTCGTCATTGGTTCGGTGCGCGCGCGTCTGGATCGTCTTGACGAGCCGAGCAGCAATAAAGTGCTGCCGATTACCATTCACGGTGATGCGGCGATTACCGGTCAGGGCGTGGTTCAGGAGACCCTGAACATGTCCAAAGCGCGGGGTTACGAAGTGGGCGGTACCGTTCGCATCGTGATCAACAACCAGGTGGGCTTCACTACCTCTAACCCGCTGGATGCGCGTTCTACGCCGTACTGTACCGACATCGGTAAGATGGTGCAGGCGCCAATCTTCCACGTCAACGCGGACGATCCGGAAGCAGTGGCCTTCGTCACCCGTCTGGCGCTGGACTACCGTAATACCTTCAAACGCGACGTGCTGATCGACCTGTTCTGCTACCGCCGTCACGGCCACAACGAAGCTGACGAGCCAAGCGCAACCCAGCCGTTGATGTACCAGAAAATCAAAAAACACCCGACACCGCGCAAAATCTATGCCGACCGGCTTGAAGCCGAAAAAGTGGCGACGCTGGAAGATGCGACCGAGTTGGTCAATCTTTACCGTGACGCGCTGGATGCAGGTGAATGCGTTGTGAAAGAGCTGCGTCCGATGAACATGCACTCCTTTACCTGGTCGCCGTACCTCAACCACGAGTGGGATGAGAGCTACCCGAACAAGGTCGAGATGAAGCGCCTGCAGGAGTTGGCTAAACGCATCAGCACCGTGCCTGACGCTATCGAGATGCAGTCTCGCGTGGCAAAAATCTATGGCGATCGCCAGTCCATGGCGGCAGGTGAGAAGCTGTTCGACTGGGGCGGAGCGGAAACGCTGGCCTATGCCACGCTGGTTGACGAGGGGATCCCTGTTCGTCTCTCCGGTGAGGATGCGGGTCGCGGTACCTTCTTCCACCGTCATGCGGTTGTGCATAACCAGACCAACGGTTCAACCTATACCCCGCTGCAGCACGTGCATAACGGTCAGGGCCCGTTCCGGGTCTGGGACTCCGTGCTGTCTGAAGAAGCGGTTCTGGCATTCGAGTACGGTTACGCGACCGCAGAACCTCGCACCCTGACCATCTGGGAAGCGCAGTTCGGTGACTTCGCCAACGGTGCGCAAGTGGTTATCGACCAGTTCATCTCTTCTGGCGAACAGAAGTGGGGCCGTATGTGTGGCCTGGTGATGCTGCTGCCACACGGTTACGAAGGGCAGGGACCGGAGCACTCCTCCGCGCGTCTGGAGCGTTATCTGCAGCTCTGCGCCGAGCAGAACATGCAGGTCTGCGTACCATCGACCCCGGCTCAGGTTTACCACATGCTGCGTCGTCAGGCGCTGCGCGGTATGCGCCGTCCACTGGTGGTGATGTCGCCGAAATCGCTGCTGCGTCATCCGCTGGCGGTGTCCAGCCTCGACGAACTGGCGAACGGCACCTTCTTGCCGGCCATCGGTGAAATTGACGAACTGGATCCGAAGGGCGTGAAGCGCGTTGTGATGTGTTCTGGTAAGGTTTATTACGACCTGCTGGAACAGCGCCGCAAGAACGATCAGAAAGATGTCGCCATCGTGCGTATCGAACAGCTTTATCCGTTCCCGCATCAGGCGATGCAGGAAGTGCTGAAACAGTATGCTCACGTCCATGATTTTGTCTGGTGCCAGGAAGAGCCGCTCAACCAGGGCGCATGGTACTGCAGCCAGCATCATTTCCGTGAAGTGATTCCATTTGGGTCTGCCCTGCGTTACGCAGGTCGCCCGGCCTCCGCCTCTCCGGCGGTAGGGTATATGTCCGTTCACCAGAAGCAGCAACAAGATCTGGTCAATGACGCGCTGAACGTCGATTAATTAAAGGATACATAATGAGTAGCGTAGATATTCTTGTTCCCGACCTGCCTGAATCCGTAGCAGATGCGACTGTTGCCACCTGGCATAAAAAACCGGGCGATAGCGTTAAGCGTGATGAAGTGCTGGTAGAAATCGAAACTGACAAAGTGGTACTGGAAGTACCGGCATCGGCGGATGGCATTCTGGACGCAGTGCTGGAAGATGAAGGTACAACCGTCACCTCTCGCCAGATCCTCGGTCGCCTGCGTGAAGGCAACAGCGCGGGCAAAGAGTCGAGCGCCAAAACGGAAGAGAAAGCCTCTACCCCGGCGCAGCGTCAGCAGGCTTCTCTGGAAGAGCAGTCTAACGACGCGCTCAGCCCGGCGATCCGTCGTCTGCTGGCCGAGCACACTCTCGACGCGTCCGCCATCAAAGGCACCGGCGTGGGAGGTCGACTGACCCGTGAAGACGTTGAGAAGCATCTGGCGAAAGCGCCTTCTGAAGCGAAAGCAGAAGCGAAAGCGCCTGCGGCTGCACCAGCAGCACAGCCTGCTCTGGGTGCCCGTAGCGAAAAACGCGTGCCGATGACCCGCCTGCGTAAGCGTGTGGCCGAGCGTCTGCTGGAAGCGAAAAACTCTACCGCGATGCTGACCACCTTCAACGAAGTGAACATGAAGCCCATCATGGACCTGCGTAAGCAGTACGGTGACGCGTTTGAAAAACGTCACGGTATCCGTCTGGGCTTTATGTCCTTCTACGTGAAGGCGGTGGTTGAAGCGCTGAAACGCTACCCGGAAGTGAATGCCTCCATCGACGGCGACGACGTGGTTTACCACAACTACTTCGACGTCAGCATGGCGGTATCGACCCCGCGTGGTCTGGTCACGCCGGTTCTGCGCGACGTAGACACCCTGGGCATGGCAGACATCGAGAAGAAAATCAAAGAGCTGGCCGTGAAAGGCCGTGACGGCAAGCTGACCGTCGACGACCTGACCGGCGGTAACTTCACCATTACCAACGGCGGCGTATTTGGTTCGCTGATGTCTACCCCAATCATTAACCCGCCACAGAGCGCGATCCTCGGCATGCATGCCATCAAAGATCGTCCTATGGCGGTAGACGGTAAAGTTGAGATCCTGCCGATGATGTACCTGGCACTCTCTTACGATCACCGTCTGATCGACGGTCGCGAGTCCGTGGGCTTCCTGGTCGCCATTAAAGAGCTGCTGGAAGACCCAACGCGTCTGCTGCTGGACGTGTAGTAGTTTTGCATCACCTGCCCTGTAGGCCGGATAAGCGTAGCGCCATGCGGCGCTCAGAACGCGCCGGTCTACAGGTTAAAAGATAACGATTACCCTGAAGGATGGATAGAACACATGAACTTACATGAATATCAGGCCAAACAGCTGTTTGCCCGGTATGGCTTACCGGCTCCGGTGGGTTATGCCTGTACTACTCCGCGTGAAGCAGAAGAAGCCGCTTCCAAAATTGGCGCTGGCCCGTGGGTAGTTAAATGTCAGGTTCACGCTGGTGGCCGTGGTAAAGCGGGCGGTGTGAAGGTTGTTAAGAGCAAAGAAGAGATCCGCGCGTTCGCTGAACACTGGCTGGGCAAGCGTCTGGTGACGTACCAAACGGATGCCAACGGCCAGCCGGTAAACCAGATCCTGGTTGAAGCTGCGACCGATATCGCAAAAGAGCTGTACCTGGGCGCGGTTGTTGACCGTAGCTCCCGTCGCGTGGTGTTCATGGCGTCTACTGAAGGCGGCGTGGAAATCGAAAAAGTGGCGGAAGAGACCCCGCACCTGATCCACAAAGTGGCTATCGATCCGCTGGCAGGCCCTATGCCTTACCAGGGACGCGAGCTGGCGTTCAAACTGGGTCTGGAAGGCAAGCTGGTCCAGCAGTTCACCAAGATCTTCATGGGTCTGGCGAATATCTTCCTCGAGCGCGACCTGGCGCTGATCGAAATCAACCCGCTGGTGATCACCACGCAGGGCGACCTGATCTGCCTCGATGGCAAGCTGGGTGCAGACGGCAACGCGCTGTTCCGCCAGGCCGATCTGCGCGAAATGCGCGACCAGTCTCAGGAAGATCCGCGTGAAGCGCAGGCTGCACAGTGGGAACTGAACTACGTGGCGCTGGATGGCAACATCGGCTGCATGGTTAACGGTGCGGGCCTGGCAATGGGCACCATGGACATCGTTAAGCTGCACGGTGGCGAACCGGCAAACTTCCTCGACGTGGGCGGTGGCGCAACCAAAGAGCGCGTGACCGAAGCGTTCAAAATCATCCTCTCTGACGACAACGTGAAGGCCGTTCTGGTGAACATCTTCGGCGGTATTGTTCGCTGCGACCTGATTGCCGACGGCATTATCGGTGCGGTGGAAGAAGTGGGTGTTAACGTGCCAGTGGTTGTGCGTCTGGAAGGTAACAACGCTGAACTCGGCGCGAAAAAACTGGCTGACAGCGGCCTGAATATTATTGCAGCGAAAAGTCTGACGGATGCAGCTCAGCAGGTTGTTGCCGCAGTGGAGGGGAAATAATGTCAGTTTTAATTAATAAAGATACCAAGGTTATCTGCCAGGGCTTCACCGGTAGCCAGGGGACTTTCCACTCCGAACAGGCGATTGCCTACGGTACGCAGATGGTTGGCGGCGTGACGCCAGGTAAAGGCGGCACCACGCACCTGGGCCTGCCGGTATTTAATACCGTGCGCGAAGCGGTAGAAGCGACGGGCGCGACCGCGACCGTCATCTACGTTCCGGCACCGTTCTGCAAAGACTCCATCCTGGAAGCGATCGACGCGGGTATCAAGCTGATTATCACCATCACCGAAGGTATCCCGACGCTGGATATGCTGACCGTGAAGGTCAAGCTGGATGAAGCGGGCGTGCGTATGATTGGCCCGAACTGCCCAGGCGTCATCACCCCGGGCGAGTGCAAAATCGGCATCATGCCAGGCCACATTCACAAGCCGGGCAAAGTGGGCATCGTTTCCCGCTCTGGTACCCTGACTTATGAAGCCGTTAAGCAGACCACCGACTACGGTTTCGGCCAGTCCACCTGCGTGGGCATCGGCGGTGACCCGATCCCTGGCTCTAACTTCATCGACATCCTGAAGCTGTTCCAGGAAGATCCGCAGACCGAAGCGATCGTGATGATCGGCGAGATCGGCGGAAGCGCGGAAGAAGAAGCGGCTGCTTACATTAAAGAAAACGTGACCAAACCGGTTGTGGGCTATATCGCGGGTGTGACTGCGCCGAAAGGCAAGCGTATGGGTCACGCAGGGGCGATTATCGCCGGCGGTAAAGGGACCGCAGACGAGAAATTCGCAGCACTGGAAGCCGCAGGCGTGAAGACCGTTCGCAGCCTGGCGGATATCGGTGAAGCACTGAAATCCATCATTAAGTAAATCCTCTCTGCTCTCTGAATGGGGAGCTTGATATAACAAAATGTCCGTTTCGACATGGTTGGCCGCTGAAAAGCGGCCTTTTTTTATTGCCTGCGTTTTGCTACCAGGGTGAATTTGTAGTCATCGCTGTTGAAAACGTTGCGGCTGTACTCAAAGACCCTGCCGTCTTTAAGAAACCCGCGAGACACTTTTTCAAGTATTGGTTTTGCCGGATCGAGCGCCAGGGCGGCGATTGCCTCCTGAGATGGCATTATCGGAACAAGTTCCTGCTCGCTGCGATCGATCACCATCTTTTTGACCTGCTCGATATAGTGATATTTGGAGTTTTCCATCACCTCCCAGGTCAGATCGGCAAACAGCGCCAGCGGCATCCAGGTTTCTTCGAGATTCACCGGTTTATGTTTGATAAAGCGCACGCGTTTGACGTGCCAGACTTTCTCTTCAGGCATCAGATCCAGTTTCTGGGCCAGCAACGCATCGGCTTTTATCACCTCAAAAATTTTGACGTCGCTGTGCGTGGCAATGTTTCTGTCGGCCAGTTTCTCGTAAAAGCCCGTGAGCTGGTAGATATCGTAATTGACGCGCTCCTCTTTCACATACGAGCCGCTGCCCTGAATGCTTTCGATGATGTGCTCTTCGGTGAGGAGCTTCAGGGCCTGCCGGACCGTAACCCGGCTGACGCCAAAGGTCTGCTGGAGAGCTGACTCCGTCGGTAGCGCATCGCCTGGCTTCAGCTCACCGCTGGCGATTTTTTCACGCAGCGCGTCGGCTATCTGCCGGTACATCGGTTTAGTGCCCATTCTGATTGATCCAATCAATACCTTTTCAGGGAATTATGCCTTCCGGCAAAAAATTGTAAATAATACAACTTAAATACAAATTATCAGGGTTAGTGAAAATGATCACATAAATGTATTGTTAGGTCTGCCACAATCGATCCTCACCAATGACAACATGAGTGTGAGGATCTTTATGGACCTGACGACCCTGGCCCATCCCGAGGCAATCTGCGTGCAAAAGCGCTTTGCCAGCCGCGATGAAGCCATACACCAGCTCACGGCGCAGCTGGTGGCGCTGGGCAAGATCACCGATGGCGATGCCTTTTTAGTGGAAGTTTTCCACCGTGAATCGCTTGGCCCCACCGCCCTGGGCGAAGGGCTGGCCGTTCCCCACGGTAAATCGTCCGCGGTGAAAGAGGCCGCTTTTGCCGTCGCAACGTTAAGTGAACCGCTGGAGTGGGAAGGGGTGGACGGCCCTGAACAGGTTGAGCTGGTTTTCCTGCTCGCCATCCCGCCTGCGCAGGCAGGCTCCACGCATATACAGCTTTTAACCGAGCTCACCTCCCGCCTCGCGGATGATGCCCTTCGGGCACGGGTGATGGCAGCAAAGACGGCAGACGCGGTGATTGCCGCCCTCGAAGATGCGCCGCAGGACGATGAGCGCGCCGCGCCGGTGAATGCGCCGACCATCGTGTGCGTAACAGCATGTCCGGCAGGCATCGCGCATACCTACATGGCTGCGGAATATCTTGAAAAAGCAGGGCGTAAGCTCGGCATTAATGTGGTGGTAGAGAAGCAGGGGGCGAACGGCATAGAGGGGCGGATTACCGCTCAGCAACTGCGGGAAGCGCAAGCCTGTATTTTTGCGACGGAAGTGGCGGTCAAGGAGAGCGAACGATTCAACGGCATTCCGGCTATTTCCGTGCCGGTGGCAGAACCGCTGCGCCATGCCGAAGCGTTAATCGAGCGCGCGCTGGCCTTGTCATCTTCGTCTGCTGCGCAGACTGTCCAGGCAGAAAAAAAGAGCGTTAAGACCGAGCTGAAGCAGGCGCTTCTCAGCGGTATCTCGTTTGCTGTGCCTCTGATTGTTGCCGGGGGAACGGTGCTGGCCGTGGCGGTGCTGCTGGCACAAATGCTTGGCTTGCAGCATCTGTTCGATCAGGAAAACTCATGGCTGTGGATGTACCGCAAGCTCGGCGGCGGCATGCTCGGGATTTTGATGGTCCCGGTGCTTGCCGCCTACACCGCCTTTTCGCTGGCCGATAAACCAGCCCTGGCGCCGGGGTTTGCTGCCGGACTTGCCGCCAACATGATCGGCTCCGGTTTTCTGGGGGCCGTCGCGGGCGGTCTGATCGCCGGCTACCTGATGCGCTGGGTGAAACAGCACATTCGCCTTAGTAACCGCTACAACGGTTTTTTAACCTATTACCTCTATCCGGTTATCGGCGTGCTGGGCGCGGGCAGCCTGATGCTGTTTGTGATTGGCGAGCCGGTGGCGTGGATCAACAACTCGCTGACGGCCTGGCTTAACGGCCTGTCCGGGGCAAACGCCCTGTTGCTGGGCACGCTTCTCGGCTTTATGTGTTCCTTTGATTTAGGCGGCCCGGTCAATAAAGCAGCCTATGCGTTCTGTCTCGGGGCGATGGCTAACGGCGTCTATGGGCCTTACGCCATTTTCGCCTCGGTCAAAATGGTCTCGGCTTTCACCGTGACGGCCTCCACGGTGTTAGCTCCCTCACTCTTTAAACCCTTTGAAATTGAAACCGGTAAATCCACCTGGCTGCTCGGGCTGGCGGGGATTACCGAAGGGGCTATCCCGATGGCGATAGAAGATCCGCTGCGGGTGATTGGCTCGTTTGTTCTGGGCTCAATGGCAACGGGGGCCATCGTCGGGGCGATGGGCGTGGGGTTATCTACGCCGGGAGCGGGCATTTTCTCCCTCTTTTTACTGCACCCTGCCGGACTGGGCGGCGTGATGGCTGCGGCAGGCTGGTTTGGCGCAGCGCTGGTGGGCACTGCAATCTCGACCGTTGTGTTGCTGCTCTGGCGACGCCAGGCAGTGAAAAAGGGTCACTACACCGTTGAAGACGTCACGTCATAACCACGCATAAACAGGAAACGAAGATGAAAGCTGTATCTCGTGTTCACATCACGCCGCACATGCACTGGGACCGTGAGTGGTACTTCACCACGGAAGAGTCACGTATTCTTCTGGTCAATAATATGGAGGAGATCCTGACGCGTCTCGAGCAGGACGATGCCTGGAAATATTACGTCCTCGACGGCCAGACCGCGGTGCTGGAAGACTACTTCGCGGTGAAGCCGGAAAACCGCCCTCGGGTAAGGGCGCTGGTACAGACGGGTAAGCTGATTATCGGCCCGTGGTATACCCAAACGGATACCACCCTCGTCTCTGCCGAGTCGATTGTGCGTAACCTGATGTACGGCATTCGCGACTGCATGGCCTTTGGTGAGCCGATGAAAATTGGCTATCTGCCGGATTCGTTTGGAATGTCAGCCCAACTGCCGCACATTTATAACGGATTTGGTATCACCCGGACCCTGTTCTGGCGAGGGTGCTCGGAACGTCACGGCACCGATAAAACCGAATTTCTCTGGCAGAGCACGGACGGCAGCGAAGTCACGGCGCAGGTGCTGCCGCTGGGCTACGCGATTGGTAAGTACTTACCGGAGGACGAAGCCGGATTGCGAAAACGTCTCGACAGCTACTTTGAAGTGCTGGAGAAGGCCTCGGTCACCAAAGAGATTTTGCTGCCTAACGGCCACGACCAGATGCCGCTCCAGCAGAATATTTTTGCGGTGATGGATAAACTGCGTGAAATCTACCCGCAGCGTGAATTTGTGATGAGCCGGTTTGAGGAAGTTTTCGATCGCATTGATGCCCATCGTGACCAACTTGCAACCCTGAAGGGTGAGTTTATCGACGGGAAATACATGCGCGTACACCGGACTATCGGCTCCACGCGGATGGATATCAAAATCGCCCATGCCCGGATTGAGAATAAAATCATTAATATTCTTGAGCCGCTGGCGACCCTTGCCTGGAGCCTGGGATTTGAGTATCACCACGGCTTGCTGGAGAAAATGTGGAAGGAGATCCTCAAAAACCATGCTCATGACAGCATCGGGTGCTGCTGTAGCGATAAGGTCCATCGCGAAATTGTCGCCCGGTTCGCGCTGGCCGAAGACATGGCCGACAACCTGACGCGGTTTTATATGCGCAAAATCGTCGATAACATGCCGCAACGCGATCAGGACAAGCTGGTGATGTTCAATCTGATGCCCTGGCCGCGAGAGGAGGTCATTAACACCACTATCCGCTTGCGCGCCCGTCAGTTCCGTATTGTGGATGATAAAGGCAACGACATCCCTTATTTCCTTCGTAGCGCACGCGAAATCGATCCGGGACTCATCGACCGGCAAATCGTCCATTACGGCAACTACGACCCGTTTATGGAGTTTGACATCCAGCTCAGCCAGATCCTCCCGTCAATGGGGTATCGCACGTTCTTTATTGAACCCCATGTTGCCGGGAGCGTGCGCCCTGCGCAGAACGCGCCCCAGGCGCTGCTGGAAAATGCGTTCTGGCAGATCGATATCAATGACGACGGGACGCTGCGCCTTCGGGATAAAGAATCCGGGCTGGTTTATGATCGCGCGCTGGAGATCGAAGAGAGTTCCGATGACGGGGATGAGTACGATTACTCTCCCTCTCGTGAAGAGTGGCGACTCACATCGGCGCAGGGCAAGCATGACGTTGAGGTGACGCATGAGGGCTGGCAGAGCA
Organism: Enterobacter sp. V87_3; assembly: GCF_029967835.1. Classification (NCBI taxonomy): domain Bacteria; kingdom Pseudomonadati; phylum Pseudomonadota; class Gammaproteobacteria; order Enterobacterales; family Enterobacteriaceae; genus Enterobacter; species Enterobacter sp. V87_3. The sequence continues at coordinate 52,549 of NZ_JASCAM010000017.1, forward strand.
GGGCGGTGATCCGGCATCAACTGTCGGTACCGGCAAACCTGGCCGAGCGCTCGGCACGCCAGCGAAGCGGCTCGCTCACGGCTGAAGTTGAGATCACGCTCAGCCACAACAGCAGGCGGATTGATGTGGCGGTTCGCATGGATAACCAGGCTGACGATCACCGTGTCCGCGTACTGATCCCCACGCCGTTTACCACGCAAGAGGTGCTGGCTGACACGCAGTTTGGCTCGCTGACCCGCCCTGTGCACGATGCTGCGATGGACAACTGGCAGGCGGAGGGATGGAAAGAGGCGCCGCTGCCGGTCTGGAATATGCTGCATTACGCCGTCCTTCAGGCGCAGCGTAATGGCATGGCGCTCTTTACCGAGGGGCTACGTGAATTCGAAATCGTGGGTGACGATACCAAAGCCTTCGCCCTGACGCTGCTGCGCGGCGTGGGGGTGCTCGGCAAGGAGGATTTACTGCTGCGCCCGGGACGGCCTTCCGGGATCAAGATGCCGGTGCCGGACTCACAGCTGCGGGGCAAACTGGACTGCCGATTTAGCCTCTTCAGTTTTAGCGGCACACCGGAAAGCGCCGGCGTCGCTCAGCAGGCGAAGGCATGGCTTACGCCGGTGCATTGCTACAATAAAATCCCCTGGGATGCGATGAAACTTAACCGTGCGGCGTTCACCACGCCGGAGGGCTACAGCTTGTTGACCCTGTCGCCCACAGGTTGCGTCCTGAGTGCGCTGAAAAAGGCAGAAGACCGCGAGTCACTTATTCTCCGCCTGTTCAACCCCTCAGAAACCACCTCTTGCGAGGTGACGTTATCGATGAGTAGGCCGATAGCGGCATGTAACGAAACGGACCTGAAAGAGTGTCTACGGGAAGGGGAGGGCAATGCAGACGGGATCACAGGCGCTTTCAGACCGGGTCAGTCACGAACGTTTGATCTTAGCTTAGCCTGACATCACATCCTCCGATAACCAAGGCCGCAGACTGTGCGGCCTTTTGCTTCATAGAATAGTCACAACGTGGTGTTAATTTTGTGACTATTAAAAGTAAAATTAATGTAATTATCAGGCTTAACAGATCCCGCGTAAAATACTGTGAGGTGGATAGCATTATATGTTTGCCGTTAAATCACAGGTTGCGATCCGCACTGGTTAAATAAAATCACGTCTGTTTATATTATTATCTGTGACTGATAACTATTACCTTCCTGCAATGCACATATCGTTAACATGGGTTTTACCATTCTCACCACAATTAAACATGTTTAACAATGCCGTCTGTTTTTGATTTAAATCAATGTTTAATCCTTGGAAAAAGACATCAAAAGGCGTTAAATTGTCCGCGATCAAAATGGTCGAAAACCGGTATATTTGCTATAAATTGATCACCGTCGAAAAACGTAAAAGTGATTCATTAAAAACCTGTTTATTGTAAGGGTTTTGCAGCGTATTATATTTGCGGGATCAATTTGGGTTTTTTATTAACGTATTTGTAACCTTTCATCACTGCTTTTTCCCGTCGAGGAGAAAAAGCAGCGAAGAAGGGGAGCAGATTACTTTGTATTGGGGCATGCGTGTGAATCCGTTTATGACGGGCTTCACTCTCGGAGTCTTCATGCGATGAGCAAGGAGTCATGATGTTAGATATAGTCGAACTGTCGCGCTTACAGTTTGCCTTGACCGCGATGTACCACTTCCTGTTTGTGCCACTGACGCTCGGTATGGCGTTCCTGCTGGCCATTATGGAAACGGTCTACGTCCTCTCCGGCAAACAGATTTATAAAGATATGACCAAGTTCTGGGGCAAGTTGTTTGGTATCAACTTTGCACTGGGCGTGGCAACCGGCCTGACCATGGAGTTCCAGTTCGGGACTAACTGGTCTTACTATTCCCACTATGTAGGGGATATCTTCGGTGCGCCGCTGGCCATTGAAGGTCTGATGGCCTTCTTCCTCGAATCCACCTTTGTAGGTCTGTTCTTCTTCGGTTGGGACCGTCTCGGTAAGGTTCAGCACATGGCTGTGACCTGGCTTGTCGCATTAGGGTCTAACCTGTCTGCACTGTGGATCCTGGTGGCGAACGGCTGGATGCAGAACCCTATCGCCTCTGATTTCAACTTCGAAACCATGCGTATGGAGATGGTCAGCTTCTCTGAGCTGGTCCTGAACCCGGTGGCACAGGTTAAATTCGTTCACACTGTGGCCTCAGGCTACGTGTGCGGCGCGATGTTTGTACTGGGCATCAGCTCTTACTATATGCTGCGCGGTCGTGACTTTGCCTTCGCAAAACGCTCCTTTGCTATCGCAGCCAGCTTCGGTATGGCGGCGATTCTCTCCGTTATTGTTCTGGGTGATGAATCCGGCTACGAAATGGGCGACGTACAGAAAACCAAACTGGCGGCAATTGAAGCCGAGTGGGAAACGCAACCGGCTCCGGCTGCCTTTACCCTGTTTGGTATTCCTGACCAGGATGCGCAGGAAAACCGCTTCGCAATTCAGATCCCTTATGCACTGGGTATCATCGCTACGCGTTCCGTCGATAAGCAGGTTACCGGCCTGAAAGATCTGATGGAGCAGCATGAAGAGCGTATCCGTAACGGTATGAAAGCCTACTCGCTGCTGGAACAGCTGCGCGGTGGTTCGACCGACCAGAGCGTTCGTGACAGCTTTAACGACGTGAAGAAAGACCTGGGCTACGGTCTGCTGCTGAAACGCTATACCCCGAACGTCTCCGACGCGACGGAAGCGCAGATTCAGATGGCGACCAAAGACTCGATTCCACGCGTTGCGCCACTGTACTTCGCGTTCCGCATCATGGTGGGCTGCGGCATTATCATGCTGCTGATCATCGCGGCCTCCTTCTGGAGCGTGATTCGTAACCGTATCGGTGAGAAAAAATGGCTGCTGCGCACCGCGCTGTACGGTATTCCGCTGCCGTGGATTGCCATTGAATCCGGCTGGTTCGTCGCAGAATATGGCCGTCAGCCGTGGGCGATTGGTGAGGTACTGCCAACTGCAGTAGCGAACTCCTCCCTGACAGCGGGCGACCTGATCTTCTCCATGCTGCTGATCTGTGGTCTGTACACCCTGTTCCTGGTGGCTGAACTGTTCCTGATGTTCAAGTTCGCGCGCCTTGGCCCAAGCAGCCTGAAAACCGGTCGCTATCACTACGAGCAGTCCACTGCGACTACTCAGCCGGCACGCTAAGACAGGAGTCATCAAATGATCGATTATGAAGTATTGCGTTTTATCTGGTGGCTGCTGGTCGGTGTTCTGCTGATCGGTTTTGCGGTCACCGACGGGTTCGACATGGGGGTGGGCATGCTCACCCGTTTCCTCGGTCGTAATGACACCGAGCGTCGTATCATGATCAACTCCATCGCCCCGCACTGGGACGGTAACCAGGTGTGGCTGATCACCGCAGGCGGCGCGCTGTTCGCTGCCTGGCCGATGGTCTACGCGGCGGCCTTCTCCGGTTTCTACGTGGCGATGATTTTAGTGCTGGCCTCTTTATTCTTCCGTCCGGTCGGTTTCGATTACCGTTCCAAGATTGAAGACACCCGCTGGCGCAACATGTGGGACTGGGGCATCTTCATCGGTAGCTTCGTTCCACCGCTGGTGATTGGCGTGGCGTTCGGTAACCTGCTGCAGGGCGTGCCGTTCCACATCGACGAGTACATGCGTCTTTACTACACCGGTAACTTCTTCCAGCTGCTGAATCCGTTTGGTCTGCTGGCGGGCGTGGTCAGCGTGGCGATGATCATTACTCAGGGCGCAACCTATCTGCAGATGCGTACCGTGGGTGAACTGCACCTGCGCTCCCGCGCAACGGCGCAGGTTGCTGCGCTGGTAACGCTGGTTTGCTTCGCACTGGGTGGTGTTTGGGTAGTTTACGGCATCGATGGTTACGTGGTGACCTCGGCTATTAACCATGCCGCACCGTCTAACCCGCTGACCAAAGAAGTGGCGCGTCAGGCAGGAGCATGGCTGGTTAACTTCAACAACATGCCTGCGCTGTGGGCTATCCCGGCTCTGGGTGTACTGCTGCCGCTGCTGACCGTGTTGACCTCTCGTCTGGAAAAAGGCGCACTGGCGTTCGTGTTCTCTTCCCTGACCCTGGCGTGCATTATCCTGACGGCGGGTATCGCGATGTTCCCGTTCGTGATGCCATCCAGCACGATGATGAATGCGAGCTTGACCATGTGGGATGCGACCTCCAGCCAGCTGACACTGAACCTGATGACGTATGTGGCCTGCGTGTTCGTTCCGATCATCCTCCTCTACACCTCCTGGTGTTACTGGAAAATGTTCGGTCGTATCACCAAAGAGCATATTGAAAGCAACACCCACTCTATGTATTAAGTTAGGAGCTGAATATGTGGTATTTCGCATGGATTTTAGGGACGCTTCTTGCTTGTGCATTTGGTGTCATCACTGCCCTGGCGCTTGAGCACGTCGAAGCGTCAAAAGCAGGTGAAGAGAAGCACTGATGAATATCATTGCGACACTTTACCGTGTCATGGATAAGCGCCCGTTACGGGCGCTTTCTTTAGTGATGGCATTACTGCTGGCAGGCTGCATCTTCTGGGACCCGTCGCGCTTTGCGGCAAAAACCAGCGAGCTGGAGATTTGGCACGGCTTCCTGATGATGTGGGCCGTCTGTACGGGCGTGATCCACGGCGTGGGCTTTCGTCCGAAAGCGCTGCACTGGCAGGGGATCTTCTGCCCGCTCATTGCCGATCTGGTGCTTCTTGCAGGCCTGATTTTCTTCTTCTTCTGAATAAGAAATGTCCGTTAACCTTATGGGCTTACCCGAGCCCATAAAAATTTACTCTCCGTTTACTTTCTCCCATTCCAAACCATCATTCCCGCGCGTATAGTAGCGAAGTTTAAAAGCTCTCTCTATTTGTTGCATTACTGGGATGTAAAGTGAATACAACGCTGTTTCGATGGCCGGTACGTGTCTACTATGAAGACACCGACGCCGGTGGTGTGGTCTACCATGCCAGCTACGTTGCTTTTTATGAACGGGCACGCACAGAGATGCTGCGACATCATCACTTTAGTCAACAGGTGCTGTTGGCTGAGCGAGTTGCCTTCGTGGTACGCAAGATGACGCTTGAGTATTTTGCGCCTGCCAGACTCGACGATATGCTCGAAGTCCAAACTGAAATTACATCTATGCGCGGGACCTCGCTGGTGTTCACGCAGCGGATAGTTAATGCAGACAACACCGTACTGAACTCAGCTGAAGTACTGATTGTCTGTGTTGATCCAACCATAATGAAGCCTCGTGCGCTTCCTAAGTCTATTGTCGCGGAGTTTAAGCAGTGACTGACATGAATATCCTTGATTTGTTCCTGAAGGCTAGCCTTCTGGTTAAACTTATCATGTTGATTTTGATTGGTTTTTCAATCGCATCCTGGGCCATCATCATCCAGAGAACCCGTATCCTCAATGCTGCCAGCCGCGAAGCTGAAGCCTTTGAAGATAAGTTCTGGTCGGGTATCGAACTGTCTCGCCTGTATCAGGAAAGCCAGGGGCGTCGTGATAACCTTTCTGGCTCCGAACAGATTTTTTACAGCGGTTTTAAGGAGTTTGCGCGTTTACATCGTGCTAACAACCATGCGCCGGAAGCGGTCGTTGAAGGGGCGTCGCGTGCGATGCGCATTTCCATGAATCGCGAACTGGAAACGCTGGAAACGCATATTCCGTTCCTCGGTACCGTCGGTTCCATTAGCCCGTATATCGGTCTGTTTGGTACGGTGTGGGGGATTATGCACGCCTTTATCGCCCTGGGCGCGGTGAAGCAGGCGACGTTGCAGATGGTTGCACCGGGTATCGCAGAAGCGCTGATCGCAACCGCGATTGGTCTGTTCGCGGCTATCCCGGCGGTTATGGCGTATAACCGTCTGAACCAGCGCGTGAACAAACTGGAGCTGAACTACGACAACTTTATGGAAGAGTTCACTGCGATTCTGCACCGTCAGGCGTTTACCAGCACCGAGAGTAACAAGGGGTAAACCATGGCCAGATCGCGTGGACGAGGTCGTCGCGAACTCAAGTCCGAAATCAATATCGTTCCACTGCTGGACGTACTGCTGGTACTTCTGCTGATCTTTATGGCAACGGCACCCATCATTACGCAGAGCGTGGAGGTTGATCTGCCGGATGCGACAGAATCGCAAGCGGTGAGCACCAATGACGATCCTCCGGTCATCATTGAGGTTTCCGGAGTAGGGCAGTACAGCGTGGTGGTTGAGAAAGATCGTATGGATCAGTTGCCGCCAGAGCAGGTGATTGCCGAAGCGCAACGGCGTCTGGAGTCAAATCCGAAAACGGTCTTCTTGATCGGAGGCGCTAAGGATGTGCCCTATGATGAAATTATTAAGGCGCTGAACTTGCTACATAGTGCGGGCGTTAAGTCGGTTGGCTTAATGACTCAGCCTATTTGATCATCTGCGTAGTTTTTGGGAACCGATAGTGTCAAAGGCAACCGAACAGAACGACAAGCTTAAACGAGCGATAATCGTCTCCGCCGTGCTGCACGTGATTCTTTTTGCAGCGCTGATCTGGAGTTCGTTCGACGAGCATATTGATGCATCAGGCGGCGGTGGGGGATCCTCCATCGACGCCGTTATGGTGGATCCCGGTGCGGTCGTTCAGAACTATAATCGCCAGCAACAGCAGCAGGCGAGTGCGAAACGTGCTGAAGAACAGCGTGAAAAACAGGCGCAACAGCAGGCTGAGGAGCTGCGTGAAAAGCAGGCCGCAGAGCAGGAGCGTCTGAAACAGCTGGAGAAAGAGCGTTTGCAGGCTCAGGAAGCGGCGAAAGAGCAGGCGGAACAGCAGAAACAAGCGGAAGCGGCAGCGAAAAAAGCGCAGGAACAGCAAAAGCAGGCGGAAGAGGCTGCAGCCAAAGCGGCCGCAGACGCGAAAGCACAGGCTGATGCTCAGGCGAAACAGGCGGCCGACGCCGCGAAGAAAGCCGCTGCGGATGCCCAGAAAAAAGCGGAAGCAGAAGCTGCGAAGAAAGCCGCTGCCGATGCTCAGAAAAAAGCTGAAGCGGATGCTGCGAAGAAAGCCGCTCAGGAAGCCGAGAAAAAAGCGGCGGCTGACGCTGCGAAGAAAGCGGCTGCTGCCGAGAAGGCCGCGGCTGAAAAAGCGGCTGCCGCTGAAAAAGCTGCGGCTGATAAAAAAGCGGCTGCCGAGAAAGCTGCCGCAGATAAAAAAGCTGCAGCCGAAAAAGCTGCTGCCGATAAGAAAGCTGCTGCTGAAAAAGCTGCTGCTGAAAAAGCCGCTGCTAAAAAGGCCGCTGCTGAAAAAGCTGCTGCGGCTGCCGGCGTCGACGATCTGCTGGGCGACCTGAGTTCAGGTAAGAATGCACCGAAAGCGGGCGGCGGAGCGAAAGGAAACGGTCAGCCGTCTAAAGACAGCGGGACTTCCGGCGCCAACGGCGGTGCAACGGGTGCAGATATCAGCGCTTATGCGAAGCAGATTCAGGTGGCGATCCAAAGCCGTCTGTTTGATGCGGGCCTGTATCAGGGCAAACAGTGCGTGCTGCATATCAATCTTGCCCCGGATGGACGGTTAAAAAGCGTCACTTCTGAAGGGGGCGATCCTGCGCTTTGTCAGGCAGCGTTAGCCGCAGCAAGATCGGCGAACATTCCTAAACCGCCGAGTGAGGCTGTTTACGATAAGATAAAAGATGCCAAACTAGACTTTAAGCTGTGATCGTCTTTCCTTTGGGAAGTATGGAAAACCGACTATTGTCATAGCCAGGACCGTGTCGTTTTTATATTTGGGTTTGTTAACATTCTGCTAAATTATCATGGGTAAGGTTACCCGGATAAGGGAGATATGATGAAGCAGGCATTACGTGTAGCATTTGGTTTTTTAATGCTGTGGGCAGCTGTGCTGCACGCAGAAGTACGTATCGAGATCACCCAGGGGGTGGACTCGGCGCGCCCGATCGGCGTTGTTCCGTTCCAGTGGGCGGGGCCGGGTGCCGCGCCTGAAGATATCGGTGGCATCGTTGCGGCTGACCTGCGTAACAGCGGAAAATTCAACCCGTTAGATCGCTCTCGTCTGCCACAGCAGCCGGGCACCGCGCAGGAAGTACAGCCTGCCGCATGGTCTGCGCTGGGCATTGATGCCGTTGTTGTCGGTCAGGTAACGCCTGCTCCGGACGGTGGCTATAACGTCGCTTACCAGCTGGTGGATACCGGCGGTGCGCCGGGTACCGTTCTGGCTCAGAACACTTATAAAGTGAACAAGCAGTGGCTGCGCTACGCGGGTCACACGGCAAGTGACGAAGTGTTCGAAAAGCTGACCGGGATTAAAGGTGCATTCCGTACGCGTATCGCTTACGTCGTTCAGACCAACGGCGGTCAGTTCCCGTATGAACTGCGCGTCTCTGACTACGATGGCTACAACCAGTTCACCGTTCACCGTTCTCCGCAGCCGCTGATGTCTCCGGCCTGGTCTCCGGACGGCTCGAAACTGGCCTACGTGACCTTCGAAAGCGGTCGTTCAGCGCTGGTGATTCAGACGCTGTCTAACGGTGCTGTGCGTCAGGTTGCGTCGTTCCCGCGTCACAACGGTGCACCGGCATTCTCTCCGGACGGCACAAAACTGGCGTTCGCCCTGTCGAAAACCGGCAGCCTGAACCTGTACGTGATGGACATCGGCTCGGGTCAAATTCGCCAGATCACCGATGGTCGCAGCAACAATACCGAACCAACCTGGTTCCCGGACAGCCAGAACCTGGCCTTTACGTCTGACCAGGCCGGTCGTCCACAAGTTTATAAAGTGAATATCAACGGCGGAGCAGCGCAGCGTATTACCTGGGAAGGTTCACAGAACCAGGATGCTGATGTCAGTGCCGATGGTAAAACGATGGTAATGGTCAGCACTGCGGGTGGTCAGCAGCACATTGCCAAACAAGATCTGGTTACGGGTGGCGTGCAAGTTCTCTCGTCAACGTTCCTGGATGAAACGCCAAGTCTGGCACCTAACGGCACTATGGTAATCTACAGCTCTTCTCAGGGGATGGGATCTGTGCTGAATCTGGTTTCTACAGATGGGCGTTTCAAAGCGCGTATTCCGGCAACTGATGGACAGGTCAAATCACCTGCCTGGTCGCCGTATCTGTAAATAATAATTAATTGATTACTAAAGGAATCTTAGAAATGCAACTGAACAAAGTGCTGAAGGGGCTGATGATCGCTCTGCCTGTAATGGCAATCGCAGCGTGTTCTTCTAACAAGAACGCAAGCAATGACCAGAGCGGCGAAGGCATGATGGGTGCCGGTACTGGTATGGACGCTAACGGCAATGGCAACATGTCTTCTGAAGAGCAGGCGCGTCTTCAGATGCAGCAGCTGCAGCAGAACAACATCGTTTACTTCGATCTGGATAAATACGACATCCGTTCTGACTTCGCTGCGATGCTGGATGCTCACGCTAACTTCCTGCGTAGCAACCCGTCTTACAAAGTCACCGTAGAAGGTCATGCGGACGAACGTGGTACGCCAGAATACAACATCTCCCTGGGTGAACGTCGTGCTAACGCCGTTAAAATGTACCTGCAGGGTAAAGGCGTTTCTGCTGACCAGATCTCCATCGTTTCTTACGGTAAAGAAAAACCTGCAGTACTGGGTCATGACGAAGCGGCTTACGCCAAAAACCGTCGTGCCGTACTGGTTTACTAAGAGAATTGCATGAGCAGTAACTTCAGACATCAACTGTTGAGTCTGTCGTTACTGGTTGGAATAGCGGCCCCCTGGGCCGCTTTTGCTCAGGCACCAATCAGTAGTGTCGGCTCAGGCTCGGTAGAAGACCGGGTCACCCAACTTGAGCGTATCTCTAACGCTCACAGCCAGCTTTTAACGCAACTCCAGCAGCAGCTTTCCGATAACCAAAACGATATTGATTCCCTGCGTGGTCAGATCCAGGAAAGTCAGTATCAGCTTAATCAGGTTGTGGAACGTCAGAAGCAGATCCTGCAGCAAATGGATAGCCTGAGCAGCGGCGGTGCAGCAGCACAGCCTGCGACAGGTGACCAGAGCGGCGCTGCTACGGCGACGCCAGCTCCGGACGCTTCAGCCTCAACAGGCGCGCCTGTACAGAGCGGTGACGCGAATACGGACTACAACGCGGCCATTGCCCTGGTACAGGACAAATCGCGGCAGGACGACGCTATCGTGGCGTTTCAGAACTTCGTTAAGAAGTACCCTGATTCCACTTACCAGCCAAACGCCAATTACTGGCTGGGACAGTTGAATTACAACAAGGGTAAAAAAGACGATGCGGCGTTTTATTTTGCTTCTGTGGTGAAAAATTACCCGAAATCGCCTAAAGCGCCGGATGCGATGTTTAAAGTCGGCGTGATCATGCAGGACAAAGGCGACACTGCGAAGGCCAAAGCGGTTTATCAGCAGGTGGTTGCAAAATTCCCGGGTACCGAAGGTGCCAAACAGGCGCAAAAACGTCTGAATTCGATGGGATGATTAACGCATGACCAGAAATCGTGTTATTTCTGGTCGTGCAGCATGATTACTAAGCAGTTAAGTGATCTTCATCGAAATTTTTGTTGCGCTGAAATCTTAAACCAGTAATATATGCCGCCGTTGCCACGGGATATCAAACAACGTGAAAGCAGCGCAAAAGTGGGTCGTTAGCTCAGTTGGTAGAGCAGTTGACTTTTAATCAATTGGTCGCAGGTT
>NZ_JASCAM010000018.1:0-56699 GCF_029967835.1 Enterobacter sp. V87_3
CGTAAGGACACTAACACCTGAAGCTAGCGCGTCTACCAATTCCGCCACCTTCGCATACCATCGATACTGTAAAAGTATCGTAACCACGGAGGCGCATTCTAGATGTTTTCAGCTTTACGTCAACAGAAAAGTGCGGGGGATGCCTCGATTGATGCAAAAATGGTCGACGGGTGGGCCAGGTAGAGAGGGCGTAGGGCCGGAGAGCGCTTGCGCGTATCCGGCCTACAGGTTTGACGATTACTTTTTAGCCTGACGCGTCATCACGGTGCGATACACCTTGAAGCGGCCGGTCTGGGCAATCACTTCGTGGAAACCAAAGGTTTCGTCCAGCACTTTCGGGTAGGCCAGGAAGGCGTTCGCCACGATACGAAGCTCGCCACCGCTGTTAAGATGACGGACGGCACCGCGGATAAGCGCTTGCGCGGCCTCCAGGCTGGTTTCCATCCCGTCGTGGAACGGCGGATTCGAGATAATCATGTCAAAACGGCCGGTCACGTCAGAGAAGACGTTGCTGGCGATGACCTCACCTTCAAACCCGTTTGCCGCAAGCGTTGCGCGGCTGGCTTCTACCGCCGGGGCGCTCACGTCACACAGTGTTAAACGCACTTTCGGCGAGTGGCTGGCGAGCACGGTTGCCAGCACGCCTGCGCCACAGCCGACATCCAGTACTTTGCCCTTGGTGTGTGGCGTCAGGGTGGATAACAGCAGCTTACTGCCGACATCCAGATAATCGCGGCTGAACACGCCCGGCAGGGTTTTGATGGTCAGATCGTCTAACTGATATTCGTCCCAGAATTGCTCTGCATCGAAGGCAGGCTGTTTTTCAAGACGCCCGTGATACAGGCCACAGCGACGGGCGCTGTCGACTTTGTTCAGTGGCGCGAACTCTTCAAGCATCTGCTCCGCGCTGCGCACGCCGCTGCGGTTCTCGCCGACCACGAAAATATCGCAGCCGACCGGCAGCAGGGAGAGCAGGTTCATCAGCTGGAACTGGGCTTCCGGCTTGTTCTTCGGCCAGTAGTAAATCAGCGTGTCGCAGTCGGCAACATCGCCTGGCTCCGCCACCAGGCTAAAACGCGCGCGCTCGCCCATCTGGCGGCTCAGCACCTGCCAGTGGTGGTAATACTGGGTGTGGGCACGGCTTTCAGCACAGTCGAAACGCGCAGGCAGGTCATCCTGCATATCTCCGGCAAACAGAATACGGCTTTGTTCGAAATCATCACTGTGACGCAGCAAGACTTCACTTGCCGGGGTAAATGCAGACATGAATTGTTCCTCAATAAACTCAGGCGGGGATTATAGTCGGTAGATGGCGTAGTTTCGACACATTTGCTATATTTGCGCGCCTGAGAGACAGGAGTTTTCGCTATGACATCCCGACGAGACTGGCAGTTGCAGCAGCTGGGTATTACCCAGTGGGCTTTGCGTCGCCCGACGGCGTTGCAGGGTGAAATCGCTATCTCCATCCCCGCGCACGTTCGCCTGGTGATGGTGGGGGAGGAGCTGCCTGCCCTGAATGAAATCCTGATTGGCGATGTCCTTCGTAGCCTGAAGCTGACGCCGGATCAGGTATTACAGCTGACACCAGAACGGGTCGCGATGCTTCCACCGGACAGCCGCTGCAATAGCTGGCGGATGGGCGACGTCGACGAAATATCCCTTGAGGGAGGCCAGATTTGCTCACCTGCGCTGGAAGAACTCAAAGCCAACCCAAAAGCGCGCAGCGCGCTATGGCAACAAATCTGTGAATATGAACACAATTTCTTCCCTCACGACGGCCGATCTGACGACGGCGTTCGCGATTGAAACCCGCGCCCATGCTTTTCCGTGGAGCGAAAAAACGTTCGCCAGCAATCAGGGCGAACGGTACCTGAATCTGCGCCTGGACGTTGATGGCACCCTCGCCGCGTTTGCCATCACGCAGGTGGTTCTCGATGAGGCCACGCTGTTTAACATTGCGGTTGACCCTGCCTATCAGCGCCGCGGGCTGGGAAGAGAACTGCTGGAGCACCTCATTCGCGAGCTTGAAACCCGCGACGTGTTCACCCTGTGGCTGGAAGTGCGTGCCTCGAACGTCGCCGCCATCGCGCTCTATGAAAGCTTAGGCTTTAACGAGGCGACAATCCGCCGTAACTACTACCCCACCGCAGAGGGACGTGAAGACGCCATTATTATGGCTCTGCCGCTTGGATAACTAAAATAAGGTTGTAACGATGAAATGGGACTGGATTTTCTTTGATGCCGACGAAACGCTGTTTACGTTTGACTCGTTCGGTGGCCTACAGCGGATGTTTATGGACTATAGCGTCACCTTCACCGCTGAAGATTTTCAGGACTATCAGGCGGTGAACAAACCGCTGTGGGTGGATTACCAGAACGGTGCCATCACGGCGTTACAGCTTCAGCATCAGCGCTTTGACGTCTGGGCCGAACGGTTAAAGGTCAGCCCTGGGCTACTCAATGAGGCTTTCCTGAATGCCATGGCGGAGATCTGCGCGCCTCTGCCGGGCGCGGTGTCCCTGCTGGATTCCCTGAAAGGCAAAGCGAAGCTCGGGATCATCACCAACGGTTTTACCGCGTTGCAGCAGATACGCCTGGAACGCACCGGCCTGCGCGATCATTTCGACGCGCTGGTGATCTCAGAAGAGGTCGGCTACCCGAAACCCGACCCGCGTATTTTTGACTATGCGCTGGCCCAGGCCGGCAACCCTGACCGCAATCGCGTGCTGATGGTGGGGGATACCGCCGAATCGGATATCTTAGGCGGCATGAACGCCGGGATCGCTACCGTCTGGCTGAACGCGCATGGCCGCACAACCCCGGAAGGCATTACGCCAACCTGGACCGTCACGTCATTGAACGAACTGGAGCAGCTCCTGTGTAAACAATGATTGCCTGCCCCCTATTGATGGGTAAAATAGCCGCATTTCCCGTATTCCATGATGCGCGGCGTCGTGCCGCGCCTACATAAGAAGAATTGACTATGACGTTGTCTCCTTATCTGCAGGAGGTGGCCAAGCGCCGCACTTTTGCCATTATCTCTCACCCGGATGCCGGTAAAACGACCATCACCGAAAAGGTGTTGCTGTTCGGACAGGCGATCCAGACCGCCGGTACCGTTAAAGGCCGTGGTTCCAGCCAGCATGCGAAATCTGACTGGATGGAGATGGAAAAACAGCGTGGTATCTCCATTACCACCTCTGTGATGCAGTTCCCGTATCACGACTGCCTGGTGAACCTGCTGGACACCCCAGGGCACGAAGACTTCTCCGAAGATACTTACCGTACCCTGACGGCGGTGGACTGCTGCCTGATGGTTATCGATGCCGCAAAAGGGGTTGAAGATCGTACCCGTAAGCTGATGGAAGTTACGCGTCTGCGTGACACGCCGATCCTCACCTTCATGAACAAACTCGACCGCGACATCCGTGATCCGATGGAAGTGATGGATGAAGTCGAGAGCGAGCTGAAGATCGCCTGTGCGCCGATCACCTGGCCGATTGGCTGCGGCAAGCTGTTCAAGGGCGTTTACCATCTTTATAAAGATGAAACCTATCTCTATCAGACCGGTAAAGGCCACACCATTCAGGAAGTGCGCGTGGTGAAAGGCCTGGATAACCCGGAGCTGGACGCTGCCGTTGGCGAAGAGCTGGCCGCTCAGCTGCGTGACGAGCTGGAGCTGGTGAAAGGCGCATCCCACGAGTTTGACAAAGATCTGTTCCTCGCAGGTGAAATCACGCCGGTATTCTTCGGCACCGCGCTGGGTAACTTCGGCGTTGACCACATGCTCGACGGTCTGGTGGAGTGGGCGCCACGCCCGATGCCGCGTAAAACCGACACCCGCGAAGTGGTCGCTCAGGAAGAGAAATTCACCGGCTTCGTCTTTAAGATCCAGGCCAACATGGATCCGAAACACCGTGACCGCGTGGCCTTTATGCGCGTGGTTTCCGGTAAATACGAAAAAGGCATGAAGCTGCGCCAGGTGCGTATCGGTAAAGACGTGGTGATCTCCGATGCGCTGACCTTTATGGCGGGCGACCGTTCTCACGTTGAAGAAGCCTACCCTGGCGACATCATCGGGCTGCACAACCACGGCACGATTCAGATCGGCGACACCTTTACCCAGGGCGAGATGATGAAGTTTACCGGTATTCCGAACTTCGCCCCTGAGCTGTTCCGCCGTATTCGCCTGCGCGATCCGCTGAAGCAAAAACAGCTGCTGAAAGGCCTGGTCCAGCTTTCCGAAGAGGGCGCAGTGCAGGTGTTCCGCCCGATTGCCAACAACGATCTGATCGTGGGCGCGGTCGGCGTGCTGCAGTTCGACGTGGTCGTTGCGCGTCTGAAAAGCGAGTACAACGTCGAAGCGATTTACGAATCGGTGAACGTTGCCACGGCGCGCTGGGTTGAGTGTTCTGACGTGAAAAAATTCGAAGAATTTAAGCGTAAGAACGAGGTCCAGCTGGCGCTGGATGGTGGCGATAATCTGACCTATATCGCCCCAACCATGGTTAACCTCAACCTGACGCAGGAACGTTATCCTGACGTGCAGTTCCGTAAAACCCGCGAGCATTAATCCTCTCTCAGAGCACGGCATACGCCGTGCTCTTCGCTTTTTCCTGCCTTATTTCTCCCGTGCGGAATGTTCTTAATTCATTGCATTTTCTCGCTATTCGCTCGTTTTTTATTCATTTCTGAAAGCGCACCTGAAATTGTGATCTATATTTAATTCAGTGTTTAGCACCGGGCGTGGATGAATTAACTGTTCAATGCATGACGATGGGTTCTCCACTTAGCCCGTGTGTTTTTACGCAAAATTTAAAACGAGTAATAAAGGACGTTTGACGCCCAAATAATGGGCAAAACACAGGAATACATCGATGAATATGACAAGACTGAAGATTTCTAAAACTCTGCTGGCTGTGACATTGGGTAGCGTCCTGGTAAGTGGTTCTGCACTGGCAGAAAACACCACCATGGATAAAGCGCAGTCCACTGCTGATACCGCAGGGGATAAAATCGATAGCTCTATGAATAAAGTCGGTAATTTCATGGACGACAGCTCGATCACAGCAAAAGTGAAAGCCGCGCTGGTGGACGATGAAGCCATCAAGAGCACCGACATCTCTGTAAAAACGGATAAGAAAGTTGTCACCCTGAGTGGCTTTGTAGAAAGCCAGGCCCAGGCCGAACAGGCTGTAAAAGTGGCGAAGGGTGTTGAAGGCGTGACCTCCGTTAGCGATAAGCTGCACGTCCGTGACAGCAAAAACGCGTCGGTAAAAGGTTATGCCGGTGACGCAGCAACCACCAGTGAAATCAAAGCTAAACTGTTAGCGGATGACATCGTGCCATCCCGTAAGGTGAAAGTTGAAACGACCGATGGCGTCGTCCAGCTCTCCGGTACGGTTGATTCACAGGCACAGAGTGACCGTGCCGAAAGCATCGCGAAAGCGATCGATGGTGTGAAAAGCGTTAAAAACGATCTGAAAACGAAGTAATCGACATAATTCGCCCTAACGGCTGAGGCCTGCGGGCGAAATAAGAACGACACTGGAAGAACGCCGGTGAGACGCCTGAGCGCTCACATATCGCGGCAGACATTAACTATGGTAAAGGAGAGGCTTATGTTTCGTTGGGGCATTATATTTCTGGTTATCGCGTTAATTGCCGCCGCATTGGGCTTTGGTGGACTGGCGGGTACAGCGGCATGGGCAGCTAAAATTGTCTTCGTCGTCGGTATCATCCTGTTTCTGGTCAGCCTGTTTACGGGTCGACGCCGTCCTTAGCAGACTGCTTACTGAGAACAACCCTGCAAAGCCAGTCCCTGTGACTGGCTTTTTCTCGTTTGAGTATCAGAGGGAATGTGCGCTACTGTGTCTGAACTGAATAATGAAAACAGGAAAGCAGAGGTGGGACAGCGAATTCCCGTTACGCTCGGTAATATTGCGCCGCTGGCGTTAAAACCGTTTCGTGCAGGCCAGCTTGCGCTGGTTTGTGAAGGAGGTGGACAGCGCGGCATTTTTACGGCCGGTGTGCTGGACGAGTTTATGCGCGCGCAATTCAACCCCTTCGACCTCTACTTTGGCACCTCGGCCGGGGCGCAGAACCTTTCTGCGTATGTCTGTAACCAGCCGGGCTATGCGCGCAAAGTGATCATGCGCTACACCACCTCGAAAGAATTTTTCAACCCGGTGCGCTTCGTGCGCGGCGGAAACCTGATCGATCTCGACTGGCTGCTGGAGTCTACCGCCAGCCAGATGCCGCTGGCGATGGATAACGCCGCGCGCCTGTTTGATAGCGGAAAAGCATTCTGGATGTGTGCCAGCCGCGGTGATGACTACTCCCCGGGGTACTTCTCCCCGCAGAAAGAGAACTGGCTGGACATCATTCGCGCCTCGAGCGCCATTCCCGGCTTCTACCGCACCGGTGCGCTGCTGGACGGCGTGAACTACCTTGACGGCGGCATCAGCGATGCGGTGCCGGTTCAGGAGGCCGCGCGGCGTGGCGCGAAAACCATCGTGGTGATCCGCACGGTTCCCTCACAAATGTATTACACCCCGCAGTGGTTTAAGCGCATGGAGCGCTGGCTGGGCGACAGTAGCCTGCAGCCGCTGGTGAATATCGCGAAGCTCCATGAATCAACCTATGGTGCCATGCAGCGTTTTATCGAAAAGCCGCCGGGCAAGCTGCGGATCTTTGAAATTTATCCCCCCCGGCCGCTGGTGAGCATGGCGCTGGGCAGCCGCCTGCCGGCCCTGCGCATGGATTACAAAACCGGGCGGCTGTGCGGGCGCTATTTCCTGGCGACGGTCGGGAAAATGCTGATGGAGCAACCCCCGATTCTGCGGCATAAGCCGATTATCACCCCGCCTGCCGTCGTCGCCAATGATGCTCTGGTGACGCCGCTGGTCGATGCGCCGCAGGCCAATGACGCCCTGTTAGATAACGAGGATCTGGCGTGACGCACCGCTTTATCGACACCCACTGTCACTTTGATTTTCCGCCGTTTACCGGCGACGAGACGCACAGTATTGCCCGCGCGGCTCAGGCTGGCGTCGGGGCGATTATCGTGCCGGCGATCGAAGCGGCTTATTTTGACCGGGTGCTTGAACTTGCCCGGCAACATGACGCGCTGTATGCCGCGCTGGGCCTGCATCCTATCGTCATCGAGCATCATCTTGATGAGCACATTGACCAGCTCGATACCGTTTTGGGCAGGGGAAATGACCGGCTGGTGGCCATTGGCGAGATCGGCCTCGATCTCTATCGCGAAGATCCGCACTTTGCGCGCCAGCAAGCGATCCTCGACGCGCAGCTTCGGCTCGCGAAGCGCCACGATCTGCCGGTGATCCTCCACTCGCGACGCACCCACGATAAGCTGGCGATGCACCTGAAACGCATGGATCTTCCGCGCACCGGGGTGGTTCATGGATTTTCCGGCAGCCTGCAGCAGGCGCAGCGTTTTATCGCGCTGGGCTACAAAATCGGCGTTGGCGGGACCATTACCTATCCGCGCGCCAGCAAAACCCGCGACGTCATGGCCCGGTTGCCGCTCGACTCGCTGCTGCTGGAAACGGATGCGCCCGATATGCCGCTCAATGGATTTCAGGGGCAGCCTAACCGCCCGGAGCAGGCGGCGCGCGTTTTCGCTACGCTCTGTGAACTGCGCGATGAGCCTGAAGAGATTATCGCTCAGGCGTTGCTCGATAATACCCGCGCCGTTTTTGGCATCACGCTATAGATAGCGCGCCGGGCGGATAACGGTAATCTGCCGTTTTTCCAGGGCCACGGCCAGCGGCTCGACGTCCTCCGGCGTGGCGCTGCGCCATGACGCCGCCTCTCCATACACGCCGTGCGCATGAAACGCGTTGATGCGTACCGGAATATTCCCCAGCTGGCGAATAAATGCCGACAGCGGGGTGAGATGCGCCAGATAATCACAGCGATCGGGGATCAACAGCAGCCGCAGTTCGGCCAGACGGTGATGATCCGCCAGCCAGCGAATGCTCTGTTTGATCTGCGGATTGTCGCGCCCGGTCAAAAAGCGGTGGTGCTCGTTGCCCCAGGCTTTTAAATCCACCATAGCGCCATCGAAAACCGGCAACAGCTTTTGCCAGCCAGTTTCGCTTAGCAGGCCGTTGCTGTCCACCAGGCAGGTTAAGTGGCGCAGCGCGGGATCGGCCTTGATCGCTGAGAACAGGGCGATCAAAAACGGTAGCTGAGTTGTCGCTTCACCCCCGCTGACGGTGATCCCCTCAATAAACGGTGCGGCTTTGCGGATCTGCGCGAGGATCTCCTCCACGCTGTAGCGCTGCGCCATCGGTGTGGCCTGCTGCTGGCACAGGTGCAGGCAGGTATCGCACTGCTGACAGTGGCTTTCCTGCCACCAGACGCGGCCCGCCTGAATATTCAGCGCATCGTGCGGACAGTGGGGAACGCAGTCGCCGCAGTCGTTGCAGCGCCCGATAGTCCATGGGTTGTGGCAGGTTTTGCAGCGCAGGTTACAGCCCTGCAGGAACAGCGCCAGGCGGCTCCCCGGCCCGTCCACGCAGGAGAAGGGGATAATCTGACTAACTAAAGCGCATCTGCTGTTCATGGCTAATTACGCGTGGCTGACGTTCAAGGATTCGGGTGTTGCGCGCGGCCTCCTCACCCAGCCATGTGGTGTTGGTGCGCGATCCGGCTTCGCGGTACTTCTCCAGATCAGACAGCCGCACCATATAGCCAGTGACGCGCACCAGATCGTTTCCCGCCACGTTAGCGGTGAACTCACGCATACCGGCCCTGAATGCCCCGAGACAAAGTTGCACCACCGCCTGTGGATTGGCTTTTACGGTCTCGTCCAGGGTGAGGATGTCGCTGATGCCGGAGTGGTAATAACGGTGGTGCGGGGCGACGGCCAGCAGATGGCCGATCGGATCGGGCTCGTCGCCGTAAGGGAGACGTGCCCCCGGCGTAGTGCCCGTATCGGAGCTGATCCCCGACTGCGCGTGGAGCATCGCCCGCTGCTTCCAGCCGTGCTTCACCGGCGTGTTTTCAACGAACGTCGCCAGCTGTTCGCTGATGCGATACCCCAGCGCGTTGGCCTCATCATCCTTACCGTAGCGACCCGTCTTCCCTTCTTTCTCGCAGAGCGCGTTAACGGCTTCTGCCAGGCCGTACATGCCAAACATCGGCACAAAACGCCCGGCATCAATCAGCCCCTCCTGGACGAGGAAGCTATTCTCAAAGAAGCCGGACTGTTCATACAAGAAATCGCAGCGCGCATCGATGATGGCAATCTGTAGCTGGCAGTAGTGCGGCAGCTGGCGGGTGAAGAAATCGTCCAGCGAGTCGCTACGTTCGGCAATGGCTTTCAGATTGAGGCGCACCAGCGTGCTGCCGCCGCCCGCCAGCGGTAGAGAGTTGTAACAGCTCACCACGCCATAGCGGCCTTTTGTGAAAATTTTATCATTCAGCGGGCCATTGGAAATATGCGGCTTACTGCATTCACAGATATTTTTCGCCACGCTCAGCAGCAGATCGTCAGGGGTGACGTCGGGGTCGTAGATAAAGGTCAGGTTTGGTGCAACCTGCTTCAACTCCGCATCGGCACGCAGAATGGCGCGGGTGATGGGGCTATCTGCCGGGCCAATGTTTGCATGCATAAAGGCGTCGGGCAGGGTTCTGTCGAGGTAGCGCCAGAAACGTTTTATTCGGCTATCGATTTCATCCTGTGTTAGAATTTTAACATAGGGATCGAGTAGGGCATCAAGCTGGCCCAGATAGACCGGCATCGATGTCACGGACGGAACATGGTGATAGAGAATGGTAAGCAGCGAGAGGGCATCATCCAGATCGTTTACCCCTTCCAGCTCCAGCCAGTCAGAACCGTTCGCCAGGAATTTTGCGTAGTCCGGCAGCACGTAGCGCGGTTTGTAAGGGGCGTGTCCCTCGAACATATCGCAGATAACGCCCTCGTCCAGCGCGGCGCGGGCCGCCGAAGGAAGCGCCGGGTAGGGCAGATTGTTCTCCGCTTCCAGCGCCAGAAAATGCCGTTTTTGCTCCGGTGTTAACGTCGGGCTGGTCACAATGTGCTGGCTACGCTGTTGCAGGGCGTCGGGGCGAGAGGAGGACATAGGCGCTTCCTTGAGTCATCGGTGAATGATGACGAAATTGTAGAAAGGCGTCCCGCCGGGGCTTTTGATCCCACAGGGGTGATCGCTGATTTAACCCGCGGTTGGCCTGCTAAAATTTGATGTTGATCTCATTACAGTAATGCAAATTTGTACGCAGTTTTCATTAACTGTGATGAATGTCGAAGTGTGAATGCGGGTGAATGTTAGAATACTCACAGACCCGCAAGGTAAAATTGATACGGCGATGCCGTTGGAGAATGTTATGACCGATTTAACTGCAAGCAGCCTGCGCGCGTTGAAACTGATGGACCTGACCACCCTGAACGATGACGACACCAATGAAAAAGTCATCGCCCTGTGCCATCAGGCGAAAACGCCCGTCGGTAACACCGCTGCCATCTGTATCTACCCGCGCTTTATCCCGATTGCCCGCAAAACGCTGAAAGAGCAGGGCACGCCGGACGTGCGTATTGCAACCGTGACTAACTTCCCGCACGGCAACGACGATATCGAGATTGCGCTGGCAGAAACCCGCGCGGCGATTGCTTACGGTGCGGATGAAGTGGACGTGGTCTTCCCGTATCGCGCGCTGATTGCCGGCAACGAGCAGGTGGGTTTTGACCTGGTGAAAGCCTGTAAAGACGCCTGTGCCGCGGCAAATGTGTTGCTTAAAGTGATCATCGAAACCGGCGAACTGAAAGAAGAAGCCCTGATCCGTAAAGCGTCTGAAATCGCGATCAATGCGGGTGCAGATTTCATCAAAACCTCTACCGGTAAAGTGCCTGTAAACGCCACGCCGGAAAGCGCGCGCATCATGATGGAAGTCATTCGTGATATGGGCGTCTCCAAAACCGTGGGCTTTAAACCGGCCGGTGGCGTGCGTACCGCAGAAGACGCGCAGCAGTTCCTGGCGATTGCCGACGAACTGTTTGGCGCAGAGTGGGCGGATTCCCGTCACTACCGTTTCGGCGCATCCAGCCTGCTGGCAAGCCTGCTGAAAGCGCTGGGTCACGGCGACGGTAAGAGCGCAAGCAGCTACTGATTGCCCGCTAATGCCGGATGACGCTTCGCTTATCCGGCCTACAGGATCGTAGGGCGGGTCAGCGTAGCGCCACCCGCCACAACTCCCCCGATTCCGCATGGAGGTTACCGTGTTTCTCGCACAAGAAATTATTCGTAAAAAACGTGATGGTCATGCATTAAGCGACGAAGAGATCCGCTTTTTCATCAATGGCATTCGTGATAACACCGTCTCAGAAGGGCAGATTGCTGCGCTGGCGATGACCATCTTCTTCCACGATATGTCGATGCCTGAGCGCGTGTCGCTGACCATGGCGATGCGAGATTCAGGAACCGTCCTTGACTGGAAAAGCCTTAACCTTAACGGCCCGATCGTCGATAAACACTCCACCGGCGGCGTGGGTGACGTCACCTCGCTGATGCTTGGCCCGATGGTGGCGGCCTGCGGCGGTTACATCCCGATGATCTCCGGGCGCGGCCTGGGCCATACCGGCGGCACGCTCGACAAACTGGAAGCCATTCCGGGCTTCGATATCTTCCCGGATGACGCCCGCTTCCGCGACATTATCAAAGACGTTGGTGTGGCGATTATCGGCCAGACCAGCTCCCTGGCACCGGCAGACAAGCGTTTCTACGCGACCCGCGACATCACCGCTACCGTGGACTCCATTCCGCTGATCACCGCCTCTATTCTGGCGAAAAAGCTGGCGGAAGGGCTGGATGCGCTGGTGATGGACGTGAAGGTGGGCAGCGGCGCGTTTATGCCGACCTATGAACTTTCTGAAGCGCTTGCTGAAGCGATCGTTGGCGTCTCCAACGGCGCAGGCGTGCGCACCACCGCACTGCTGACCGACATGAATCAGGTGCTGGCTTCCAGCGCCGGTAACGCAGTAGAAGTGCGTGAAGCCGTACAGTTCCTGACAGGTGAATATCGCAACCCGCGTCTGCTCGACGTGACCATGGCGCTGTGCGTTGAGATGCTGATCTCAGGCAAGCTTGCCAAAGACGATGCAGAGGCGCGAGCGAAGCTGCAGGCGGTGCTGGACAACGGCAAAGCGGCGGAGATCTTTGGCCGCATGGTTGCCGCGCAAAAAGGCCCGACCGACTTCGTGGAAAACTACGCGAAATACCTGCCTACCGCGACCTTAACCAAAGCGGTGTATGCCGATACCGAAGGGTTTGTTTCGGCGATGGACACCCGCGCGCTTGGCATGGCGGTGGTGTCAATGGGCGGCGGACGTCGTCAGGCATCGGACACCATTGATTACAGCGTCGGTTTCACCGACATGGCCCGCCTGGGCGACAGCGTGGACGGACAGCGTCCGCTGGCGGTGATCCATGCGAAAGACGAAGCCAGCTGGCAGGATGCGGCGAAGGCGGTGAAAGCGGCAATTAAGCTTGACGATAAAGCACCGGAAAGCACACCGACGGTCTATCGTCGTATCACCGAATAGCGGTATACTGATCTGATCAATCATTTTTAAGCACTACGTACGGAGAACAATTATGAAACGTGCATTTATTATGGTGCTGGACTCATTCGGCATCGGCGCAACCGAAGATGCAGAACGATTTGGTGACGTGGGTTCCGATACCATGGGTCACATCGCGGAAGCCTGCGCCAAAGGCGAAGCGGACAACGGTCGTAAAGGCCCTCTGACTCTGCCAAACCTGACCCGTCTGGGTCTGGTGAAAGCGCATGAAGGTTCTACCGGTAAGATCGCAGCCGGTATGGACGGTGATGCGGAAGTGGTGGGCGCTTATGCCTGGGCGCACGAGCTCTCTTCCGGTAAAGATACCCCGTCAGGCCACTGGGAAATTGCCGGTGTGCCGGTTCTGTTCGACTGGGGCTATTTCTCCCATCACGAAAACAGCTTCCCGCAGGAGCTGCTGGACACGTTGGTTAAGCGTGCCAACCTGCCGGGCTATCTCGGCAACTGCCACTCTTCCGGTACCGTGATCCTGGACCAGCTTGGCGAAGAGCACATGAAAACCGGCAAACCGATTTTCTATACCTCCGCTGACTCCGTGTTCCAGATTGCCTGCCACGAAGAGACGTTTGGCCTGGATAAACTTTACGAGCTGTGCGAAATCGCGCGTGAAGAGCTGACCGAAGGCGGCTACAACATTGGCCGCGTGATCGCGCGTCCGTTTATCGGCGACAAAGCGGGTAACTTCCAGCGTACCGGCAACCGTCACGATCTGGCCGTTGAGCCACCGGCACCCACCGTGCTGCAAAAACTGGTCGACGAGAAAGACGGCAAGGTGGTTTCCGTTGGTAAAATCGCAGATATCTACGCGAACTGCGGTATCACTAAAAAAGTGAAAGCTACCGGTCTGGACGCGCTGTTTGACGCCACCATCAAAGAGATGAAAGAGGCGGGCGATAAGACGATCGTCTTTACCAACTTCGTGGACTTCGACTCCTCCTGGGGCCACCGCCGTGACGTGGCGGGCTATGCTGCCGGTCTGGAGCTGTTCGACCGCCGTCTGCCGGAGCTGATGGAGCTGGTGGGTGAAGATGACATTCTGATCCTGACCGCGGACCACGGCTGCGACCCAACCTGGACCGGCACCGACCACACCCGCGAGCACATTCCGGTGCTGGTGTACGGCCCGAAAGTGAAACCAGGCTCGCTGGGTCACCGTGAAACCTTTGCGGATATCGGCCAGACCATCGCGAAATACTTTGGTACGTCCGACATGGAATATGGCAAGGCCATGTTCTGATGTGACTGGGGGGCGGCCTGATGCCCTCACCCCGGCCCTCTTCCATCGGGAGAGGGAGTACACCAGAATGTAGGCCGGGTAAGGCGCAGCCGCCACCCGGCCAAAACAACAATGTAAAAGGAACTGAAAGATGGCAACTCCTCACATTAATGCAGAAATGGGTGATTTCGCTGACGTCGTGTTGATGCCGGGCGACCCGCTGCGCGCTAAGCACATTGCAGAAACCTTCCTCGAAGACGTGCGTGAAGTGAACAACGTTCGCGGCATGCTGGGCTTCACCGGTACCTACAAGGGCCGCAAAATTTCCGTGATGGGTCACGGCATGGGTATCCCATCCTGCTCCATCTACACCAAAGAGCTGATCACCGATTTCGGCGTGAAGAAAATCATTCGCGTGGGTTCCTGCGGCGCGGTGCGCATGGACGTTAAACTGCGCGATATCGTGATTGGTATGGGTGCCTGCACCGATTCTAAAGTGAACCGTATTCGTTTTAAGGATCACGACTTTGCCGCCATCGCTGACTTCGACATGGTGCGTAACGCGGTAGACGCGGCGAAAAACCTGGGCGTGGATGCGCGCGTGGGCAACATCTTCTCTGCTGACCTGTTCTACTCTCCGGACGGCGAAATGTTCGACGTGATGGAGAAGTACGGCATTCTGGGCGTGGAAATGGAAGCAGCGGGCATTTACGGCGTCGCGGCTGAGTTTGGTGCGAAAGCGCTGACCATCTGCACCGTGTCCGACCACATCCGCACCCACGAGCAGACCACTGCCGCGGAGCGTCAGACCACCTTTAACGACATGATCAAAATCGCGCTGGAATCCGTTCTGCTGGGCGATAAAGAGTAATGTTGTCTGCCGGGCGGCCTTCGCTGCCCGGCATCGTTTTCTTACAGATACACCACGCTAATGGTCGCCTGACCATCAAACTCCGTCGCTTCCGTCAGCGCCAGCTTCTTCAGACTTTCTACCGCAAGCGAGACGTTCAGCGGGAAAGAGACGCGCGTTACGGCCATCGGATCGGTTTTACCGGCGGGGGCCACGCTCATCAGGCTCATGTCTTTATTCGCCAGTGTGCCGCCCGTGGCTTTCTGCCAGCGGGTCACGCCGTTGCCCGCCGCCAGCGCGGTGCGAATCGGCTCAACGTTCCCGCCGTTCGCCGTGACCTCGCCAGTGCTGGCATAGATGGAGTACGCGCCAATATTCTTGCCGTCGTGCGTTTTACCCAGCCCGAAGGTTGACGCGGAGCCGCGCAGCGCAGCGCCGTTATCGGTGGCATTCATCACTTTGAAGTTTGAATTGCTGCCGGTGCTGGCGTTGGAATCCGTACGGTTATCTGCAATGCTCCAGCCCACTTTGGTTGGCGTAGGGCAGGTGATGGTCAGCGTCAGACCCTTCTCACCTAGCTGCGTGCTTTCGGTTTGCGAAAGATCGCCTACCTGCACTGCGCCAAAATCAACGATGCCGTTATTGCTCAGCTCCGGCGTGCAGGAGTTGCTTGAAAGAGAGGCTTTCACTTTCAGCACCGCGGTATCGCCCGCAAAGGCGCTGGCCGATGCCAGTGCCAGTGCGACGACAAGTACGCTTTTTTTCATGGTTTTTCCTTAACATAGAGATAAAGGGGTGACATTGTCCGGAGTACGTTCCTTGAATGTTCACGGTCGTTTTTTTTCTGATTATTCACGCCAGCGTTAGGCTGACGCGTGAATGCGCGTTGCGGCAGGTTCACTTGCACACTCCCTGCGCTTTTTCGTAATAGGCTTCTTTGTTTTTTTCTTCGCTCAGCGCGTAGTGGATCTGGCAGATCCTCACCCTGCTGTCGTCCACCACGAATAACTCTGGTGAATCTGTCGCATCGGGAATAAATACGCTGCCGTTATCCATTACGCTGACAATATAGTTACTGTCTTTATCCACCACGCTGAGCCCCCGGGTCAGCCATTCGCCGTTCGGCTTTTTCACGTCAAGCATGACGCGACGGGTTTGCAGAACGCGGAAGTCGACCTGCGAAAACGAGCCGTAGGCGGCGGAGAGGGTCTGTATGCCGTTGGATAAATCCATCCCCTGAGGGAGGGAGTTGGCGTTGATGACGATCTGGGATTTTTGCCATTCGCGCAGGCCCGGCACCACGGCCTGGCCCCAGCGATCGGTCCAGACGGTGCCGTCCGGCGTGCTTAGCTCAATGCCGCTTTCCGGTTCGCTCAGACGGGCAATGCCAAAGGTTTCCTTAACGGGATAAGGCGAGAAGGTGACCCCGTGGCGGTGCAGCGCAATGCCGCCCATCAGCGAGGCGCTGTAGTTGCGCCGATCCCCGTCGTCCATCCCTGCCGCCAGGCCAAGCTGGGTATAGTGCAGATTGGCGTTCAGGTTGCCGTCAAAGGCGTTGCTCTTATCCTGATTGTCCCGATCGGCAGAGAGGTTGTAGCTGAGGTTTTGCCCGATTGAACCGCTGTCCTGCAGGCCAAAATTCTGTTTATTACCCTGGCTGCGCATGTAGGTGCTGATACGCTCCGTGCCGAACGGCACCGCCAGGTTGACGTAAAACAGATCGTCATTATTTTGGCCGCTGCCCTCGGAATTGTTGCTGCCGCTGCTCATGGCGTGCTGCCAGTTGACGGACACGGAAGCATGGCCGAGCGTTTTCCCCCACGCGGCCATCAGATAGCGGGAGTCGCCGCTTTCTTTATCCCCGGCGTTTTCGCTGTACTGCAGTGAGAACGTCCCGAGCAGCGCATTGTTCCAGTTGAGGCTGGCGTTCCACGCGTTCTGGTAGCCCTCGGATTCGTCGTCCATCGCTTCGGTCATTTCCCGAAAACCGGCGCTGTAGCCCGAGGCGGTAAGGCCCAGCGTGAGCTGACCCGGCAGCATCAGCGTATTTTGCAGCTCGGCTTTGGTGCCGTTTTGTTCCGCGTGAAAGCGCGCGGCGCTGACCATTACGCTCGGGGTGATCATCCACTTTTCGTTAACCGCCCACTCAAGCTGCGCGCCGGCTGCCTGATATTTTTCGGCAAGCACGCCCGCCGTCACGCCCGTTAAGTCTTCTGTCAGGCGCGTGCCGTTGGAGATATTCATCACCCACGGCGAACCGTTATCGTCGCCCCCGTCACGTACTTGCCCGACGGAGAAGCTCAGTCCCTCGGCGCGCGTCGTGCCGCTGATATTGAGCGACGAGGAGGGCACCGTGAAGCGGGTGGAGGAGCCATCGGTTTCCACCACGCTGATGTCGAGGTCGACGTTGCCGCGCACCACCGGCACGTCGGGCAAGGTGAACGGCCCGGCGTTGACCAGCGTGGAGTAGATAACCTGCCCGGCCTGTCTCACCTCCACGCGCGCCTGGTTGCTGTGGGCGATGCCCGTGATGGTGGTCGCCGGAATATTGGGCTGCAAACCCGTTTCCGGCAGGAACTGGATGCCGTTAATTTGTGCGCCGCTGAACAGTGACGAGGTGGCGTTGATCTGGCCCACCTGCGCGCGAAGCTTACGTTCTTCAAAAACGTGCTCGGCGTAGGTGTAGAGATTCTCAACGCTGCGGGTGCCGTTATCGTCCGTCAGGATCGTGCTGCTGCGCACCGTCCAGTTCGCCACGTTAAGCCCGGTGCCGATATTGCCCTGGGAAAACGTGCTGCTGCCGCTGCCGCCAAACACGTTGTAGTTGCTGAACGCGTTGTAGTTGATCAGCCCCGCCACGCCGCCGTGCTCGTAGTATTTTGCGGCGTAGAACCCGTTATCCATCGCCTCGGCGGGGACGAAAATCTCTAACGACTCTTTGTTAGGCAACGGGGTGACGGTCGCCGTGGGGTAGTCCCGCACCAGTTCGTGGCAGGTCTCTTTTTCTGAGATATTCAGGGGAAGCAATCCCGCGGCGCGCGTGAAATCGTCATCCACGCAAAGCTGGCCCTCTTCGCCAATACGTACGGCGAGCGTGCCTTTGTCCACGCCGTTGATCCTGACCTGTACCGCATGCTGACCGGGCAGATAACGCTGCGCCCCGGAAAAATAGTGCGCAAGGTTGGTGCTGATCCCTCGCGTCGCCAGAATATCGGTATTGAAATCCAGGTCGGCTGCGCCCGCGGTGCAGGGAGGCAGCAACACGGCCGCCGCAACGGCGGGGCCAAAGGCATACTTACGCAAAGGGAGATCACTCACCAGACGGTCTCCACCCTTTAGCGCGTTACAGGGGCGGTATAGCTTTCGACTTCGATACCGTAACGGCTGGCAGGCTCGATCTGCACTGCGTTATCGCTACCGTTCAGCGGCGCGTTGGTCTCCACCTTCATG
This sequence comes from Enterobacter sp. V87_3, assembly GCF_029967835.1. NCBI lineage: Bacteria > Pseudomonadati > Pseudomonadota > Gammaproteobacteria > Enterobacterales > Enterobacteriaceae > Enterobacter > Enterobacter sp. V87_3. The sequence continues at coordinate 18,145 of NZ_JASCAM010000018.1, forward strand.
GTTTCACCCGGCAAGATAAAGGTCTTATTCAGCGTACCGGCAGTGTTAGACGGCAGCAGCGTCACGGCCGTGGAGAAACGCACCACGTAAGGCGAGCTGTTCTGCACCTGAAGCACGTTCGACTTAACGGACCAGGTCAGCAGCTTCCAGGCGTCGGTAACAACCGGGAGATTTTTAGGGTGGATCAAGACCGGCAGATCCTGGCGCAGGTTGATCCCGACGGTGATGTTCTTGTCGCTGCTTTTCGGCGGAATACCTTCAAATACCACGCGCTTGTAGTGTTCGACGGTAAGCGGTTTATCCGATTCGAGGATAAAGCGCACCTGCTGTTCCTGGCCTGGTTCAAGGCGGACAACGGGCTGGGTGACGTTAAGCTTCACCCCGTCATTGCCTTCAATGTCCCGGATGGAGGTGTAGAGCAACGTGGGGATTTTGTCGGTGTTTTTGACGTTCATCACGCCGCCGTGGTTGGCTTCGTCAATCATCAGGAGCGTGGTTTCCGGCACCATGCCGGCAGCAAACAGGGTGGACGGCAAAGCGAGTAATAACGGCGCGTATTTCAGGAGTGTGTACATGGTGTTTCGGCTTCGTGAGAGGGAGACAAAACACTCCCCATCAGCATGGGGAGTGTTAAACGCGTTAAGGCTTACAGATAAACCAGGGTGATGGTGGACTGGCCGTCCAGCTCGGTTTTATCGGTCAGGGTCAGGTTTTTGCTTGGCGCAATGGCGAGGGCGATCTTCAGCGGGAAGGTCGCCGTGGTGAACGCCAGCGGCGCACGCTGGCCGGTTTTGGACACGGTCATCACGTCGGTGCCGTCATTCATGATGTAACCGGTGTTCCACATGTTGATCCAGCTTCTGCTGCTGATGGTGCCGCCGTTGTACATGGTGCTGGCAATAGGCTGAACGGCTGCGCCGTCTGCGGTGACCGCGCTCAGGTTGGTGGAAACAGCGTAGCCGCCGATGTTCTGGCCAGCGCTGGTTTTACCTACGCCGTTCAGCTGATAGGCGCCGGACGCTCTGGTGCCGTCATTGCCCGCATTGTCGACGTAAAACTCGGTGGAGGAGAGCGTTTTACCCGCGTTGGTGTCTGCGCGGTCATCGTGGAAGGTCCAGCCCACACGGGTGGCAGACTGGCACTTGATGGACAGCGTCACGTCCTTATGGCCCGCCTGGTAAGGCACGGCGGAGGACAGAGAATCCAGACCGATTTCGCCAAAGTTAGCCAGGCCGCCGTTGCTTAATTCCGGCACGCAGCCTGCGGTGGTCAGCGAACCCTGAATTTTCAGGGTGGCGGTAGGTTCAGCGCAAACAGCCGTTGCTGCCATGGTTAATACCGTGGCGAGAAGCACTTTTTTCATTGTTTTTCCTTAACCTTAAAAATGTACACATTCAATAAGAATAATTTTGGGTGCTAAATGACTTGCTTATTACATCGCGTTTGTCTAAAAGCTCGCCGATTCTATTAATGATTCGACTAATTCAATACTTAGAATTTCTAACGTCACTATTGAGTAAGGTTCAATATTAAATACACGTCAGGAAGAAATACGTGAGGAAATAGCGGCGAGGTAATTCGCCGCTGAATAATTAAAGCTGTTACAGATAAACCAGAGTAATCGTTGTTTCACCGCTGAGCTGTGTTTCTTCCGTAGTGGTCAGGCGATCGGTATTCACAACGGCCAGAGAAACCTTGAACGGGAAGACGACGTTAGTAATGGCCAGCGGTGTGGTTTTACCCGGTGAGGTTGCGGTCATAATTTCCGCATTACCGTTGGCGATAAGACCTGTCGTCAGGTTACGCCACATGTATTCCCCTTTGCTGTTGGTAAATGCCGGAGCATAGATCGCTTGAGCCGGTACGCCGTTGGCGGTGATATCGTTAACGCGCGTCGCAATCGCGTATGCACCAATTTTTTCACCCACTGACGTAAAGCCCACGCCGTAAGTGGTGCCCGCGCCCCAGACGTCGTTGCCGTTGTCTGCGCCATCGCAGATATAGAACTGGCTGGAGGTCAGATCGTTCGCGGCGTTTGAATCTTCTTTGTTATCCGCAATGCTCCACGCCACGCGGGTCGCGGCCGGGCAATTGATGGTCAGCGACATGTCTTTCTGACCCATCTGGTTAACAACGTTAGGCGACAGCTGGTCCAGCGCAATGGTGCCGAAGTCGATTGAGCCACCGTTGCTCAGTTCTGGCGTGCAGGAGGCGTGATTCATTTTGCCCTTCACCTTCATGACAACGGAGGCGTCTGCCAGTGCAGCCGTGGAAGTGGCCGCAATCAGAGTGGCGAGAAGAAGTTTTTTCATTGTTTTTCCTTAACCAAAAAAGAAGAAGTGTTTTAAATTGTATGAATATTTAACGACTTGCTTAACAAGCGGGAAGATTTTATTAACGGTTACAGTAATATAGATATTTATGAATTCTAATCTGTAAATTGAGTATTTTTAATGACTGTAAATACAAGCTTGAATGTATTTACATTGTTTGCGTGGTGGAGAGGAAATAAAAAACCGGCGATACAGAGATCGCCGGTGAAATTAGAACAGTGATGCTAAGTCCGAAAAGACTTACAGATATTTCAGGATAAAGGTTGCCTGCCCGTCAAGCTGGGTGTCATCGGTAATTGCCAGTCGGGTGGTGTTATCGATGGCTGCGGAGACTTTGAACGGGAAAACGGCTTCTGTGAAAGCGTCAGGCGAAGCTTGACCCTGCGTGGCTGTGGAAAGACTCACCATTGTATAATCACGATGATCCACTGTGTAGGAAGCTTGTTGCCAGGTTCCTGAACTATTTGTTTCAATCATCCGAGCTTGATTACCATCCACTGTTGGGACGTGATCTGAAGGGAAATAGAATCCCCAGGTACCAATGCTCACACCACCTGTTGTTTTACCTAAGCCATAAGTATCGGGGTAGGCACCATACCCTGTTATCAACCCTAATTTTACGTTAACGTTACTGGTTGCTGAATCGGCACGATCGTCAACCACGCTCCAGGCGACTTTGGTTGGCGAGGAGCAGGTAATGGTCAGGGAGGCATCGCGATCACCCAACTGGTTAGTCGTGGTAGCGCTCAGTTCACCCAGGTAGACAGTGCCATAGTCAACAATCCCGCCGTTGCTCAGAGTTGGGGTGCAGGAGGCGTTGGTCAGTTTGCCCTGGACCTTAAGCACAGCGGTGTCAGCCGCGTGCGCAGCGGTAACGGACATTGCCATTGAAATGGCCGTCGCCACGAGAAGCTTTTTCATTGTTGTTCCTTAACGAAGAAGAAATTTAAAAAGAGTCCTGTAATCAATATGTTCAGCAAAATCATCCAGATTACTAATAATATTTTATTATGGATAACTTATTAAGATATTTAGATTTTTTTAGGGGCGGGTTTATTGATTCTTAATGAATTTTAGAAGTGAATGCTTTTGGGTTTTTATAGGACATTTATCGGTGATGTGAGCTTTTTTAATTTGTCAGGGTTATTGTTGTCGCTGCATTGTCCTGAGTAAAATACCAATGCTTATAATTTGTCATGTCTGTTTATATTTATCCTGAATAAAACGCTGTTGCTTAGCGAAAAAGGCAGCCCTGCAATCGGGCTGCCAGCGGGGCTGGACTACATCAGAACAGCGACGTCTTAAATGACTTACAGGTATGTCAGGGTAATGGTTGCCTGGCCGTCAAGCTGGGTATCATCGGTAATACCCAGTCGGGCGGTTTTGTCGATGGCTACTGAGGTTTTAAGAGGATAGACGGCCTGAGTGAAGGCCATAGGGTTCGGGTTAGTCGCATCATCCGATATAACAGACATCATCGTATGCTTAGCTGCATTTAATACGGGAAGGGGTGTTGCATTTGTCCAGGCAGGCTGTTGGTCCGACTTCTTAACGGGAATAGCGTGCTCACTATCCGCTGTCACGTTTGCCGCCACAACGTAAAGCGCCCAGTTACCAATGGCGACGCCACCTGTTGTTTTGCCCAGGCCCATCGCCGAACCGTCGGTTGGATAGCTATAATCGCCGAGCACTTTGACGTTAACGTTTGGCGACACGGAGTCGGTGCGATCGTCCGAGATGCTCCAGCCCACTTTGGTTGGTGAGGAGCAGGTAATGGTCAGGGAGGCATCGCGCTCACCCAACTGGTTGGTTGCGGTTGGGCTCAGTTCACCCAGGCGGATCGTGCCATAGTCAACAATCCCGCCGTTGCTCAGAGCTGGGGTGCAGGAGGCGTTGGTCAGTTTGCCCTGGACCTTGAGCACTGCGGTGTCAGCCGCGTGTGCAGCGGTAACGGACATTGCCATTGAAATGGCCGTCGCCACGAGAAGCTTTTTCATTGTTGTTCCTTAACGAAGAAGAAAATTGAAAGGGTCCTGTAATCAATATGTTCAGCAATATCATCCTGATTACTGATAATATTTTATGATGGATATTTTATTGGGATATTTAGATTTTTTTAGGGATGGGTTAATTGAATCTTAATGAATTTTAGGGATGAATGCTTTTCGATTTTTCTGGGATAAATGCCGGTGGTGTAAGATTTACGTATTCGTCAAGGTTATTAATGTCGCCATTTTCTCCTGCGTAAAATATCAATGCTTATAGTTTGTCATATCTGTTTATATTTTCCCAGAATAAAAACACCGTCGTTCAACGGGAAAGCCAGCCCTGAAGCGCGTGCTTCAGGGCGAGAGGATTAACGTACCGCGTGCGCCAGCCAGGCAGACAGCTCGCGAAGCTCGGTCTCCTGCTGCGGAAAGTCCGCAAGCAGGGCATCGCATGCCTGCTGGAGCATATCGGCGCGGTACAGGCAGCCCTGCAATCGTGCTGCCAGCGCTTCCAGCGGGGCCGGATTCAGGCTGTCGGTGAAGACCTGGGTACGGGTGATATGCCCCTTTTCCACGTCAAAGTGCAGCTCCACGCCGCCCCACGTAAAGCGCTCGTCCAGCAGGTGCGAAAACGCCGGTGCCTGACCGAAGTTCCACTCCCAGCTGCTCTGGCGGGCAAAGGTTTCGGCGAAGTTCGGCAGGTCGGGCGTTTTGTCCGGTGAAATGACCTCTGCCTCCACGCGCTCGCCGTAATGCGTAAAGAAGGCCTCGCGGATGGCGTCGCAGATCTGTTCATGGGTGATGCCCGGTAGCAGTTCCACGAGGTTCGCCACGCGGCCACGCACGGAGGTAATGCCCTTCGCCTGCAGTTTTTTCTTGTCGGGGTTGAGGTAGTTGGCCAGCCGGCTCAGGTCGGCGTTGAGCAGCAGCGTGCCGTGATGGAACCCGCGATCCATCGTTTCACGATAGGCGGATCCGGAGACTTTGCGATCGCCCTCGGGGGTCTTCACCACCAGATCGTTACGGCCGGAGGCTTCCGCCGTCACGCCGAGCGCGTTCAGGGCGTTAAGGACAATGGATGTGGAGATGCTTTTATCATATTCCGGCTTGCCCGCCATAAAGGTGAAGCAGGTGTTGCCGAGATCGTGGAACACCGCACCGCCGCCCGAGCTGCGCCTTGCGAGACGAACGTTATCTTCTTCCATCCGCCGGGTGTTGCACTCTTTCCACGGGTTCTGCGCACGGCCAATGACCACCGTATCGGCGTTACGCCAGAGAAACAGCACGCGCTGGGTGGCGGGCATCTGGCGGAAGATGCACTCTTCCACCGCAAGATTAAACCAGGGATCGTACGAATCAGAGATGAGCAGGCGAAGCGTCGTCATAGCAGAGTTCCTTTTCCGAATCATCCGCCTACTTTATCACTAATCCTTCTTCTCGCTCTCTTCCTCTTCGGGAATGGACTTGCTGGCGGTCAGCAGGAAAGGCGACTGTTGCCAGCGGGTGCGTTTGCCCTGCAGCAGGGTACGTGCCAGCACAACGCCGATGGCGAGGGAAAGCAGTAGCATCAGGCGTAGAATATTGGTGGTGTTATCCACCTGTTTGGCTTCCGTTGGCAGGGTGTGGGTATCCAGCGTCAGGCGCAAATACCCCAGCGGACCATTCTTCCCCTGAATGGGTTCGACGATCTGCTGGTTGAAATAGCCCCCGGCTTTTTTGCCGTCCAGCGCCAGCCTGTCGCGCACGTCGACGTGCTCGCCGGCGCGGGCGATCAGGTCGCCTTGTTCGTCATACACACCGGCATCAAGAATGCGGCTGTTCTCCGTCAACTGGCGTAGCACCTGGCCTATCCGCTTTTCGTCAGGCGTTTCGGTCCGCATTGCGGGTGCGACGTTCAATGTGACCTGGCGGGCTAAGGTGCGCGCCAGTTCTTCAAACTGCGGGTTACGTTGCCGCTGGTGATTCTGGCTGAACCACGATGCCCCTTGCATCAGCGCGACTAATAATGCGAGACAGGACAGGACAATCACGGCACGATGGAGCCGGAATTTCAGTTTTGCGCGAGCCATATTCCACCTGCTGAAAATTTACGGCTTAATGTTGCCAGAAGTGATGGTTACAAGGTAGCCTCATGCGTTATTTTCCCTCGGGAACCTTCCGGCGCGAACGAATTTACAGGAGCTTTAATGCCGAATATTACCTGGTGCGACCTGCCGATGGATGTCTCTTTATGGCCAGGATTGCCGCTCTCTTTAAGTGGCGATGAGGTAATGCCTCTCGATTATCACGCCGGTCGTAGCGGCTGGCTGCTGTACGGACGCGGCCTGGATAAGCAACGCCTTACCCAATATCAATCGACCCTGGGCGCAGCGATGGTGATCGTGGCGGCCTGGTGCGTGGAAGATTATCAGGTCATTCGCCTGGCAGGCTCCCTGACGCAGCGCGCTACGCGCCTGGCACACGACGCCGGGCTGGACGTCGCCCCCCTGGGCAAAATTCCTCATCTGAAAACGCCAGGCCTGCTGGTGATGGATATGGACTCCACGGCGATCCAGATCGAGTGCATCGACGAAATCGCGAAGCTGGCGGGCAGCGGCGAGCTGGTGGCGGAAGTCACCGAGCGGGCGATGCGCGGCGAGCTGGACTTTACCGCCAGCCTGAGACAGCGCGTCGCTACCCTGAAAGGGGCCGATGCGACCATTCTGCGCCAGGTACGCGACGAGCTGCCTTTGATGCCAGGATTAACACAGCTGGTGCTGAAGCTGGAGACGCTGGGCTGGAAAGTGGCTATCGCCTCGGGAGGGTTCACCTTCTTCGCGGATTACCTGCGCGATAAGCTGCGTTTGACCACCGTGGTGGCGAACGAGCTGGAGATCGTCGACGGTAAGCTGACGGGGCAGGTGACGGGTGACATCGTGGATGCGCAGTACAAAGCCAATACGTTAACGCGTCTGGCGGAAAAATATGAAATCCCTGTGGCGCAAACCGTGGCTATTGGCGACGGTGCCAACGACCTGCCAATGATCAAAGCGGCGGGCCTCGGCATTGCCTACCACGCGAAGCCCAAAGTGAATGAAAAGACGGAAGTGACCATCCGTCACGCTGACCTGATGGGGGTGTTCTGCATCCTCTCCGGCAGCATTAATCAGAAATAACGGTCTGCTTTTCCAGGCCGGGTATGCGTCAACGCCACCCGGCACGCAGCCCGCACAGAAATAAAGAGGTAAACCGTGGCGAAAGCTCCTAAACGCGCATTTGTCTGTAATGAATGTGGTGCGGACTATCCGCGCTGGCAGGGGCAGTGCAGCGCCTGTCATGCCTGGAACACCATCACCGAAGTGCGTGGTGTGGCGGCTTCGCCGAGCGTGGCCCGCAACGAACGCCTGAGCGGCTATGCGGGGAATGCCGGTGTCGCGAAAGTGCAAAAGCTTTCGGACATCAGCCTTGAAGAGCTGCCGCGCTTCTCCACCGGATTCAAAGAGTTCGACCGCGTGCTCGGCGGCGGCGTGGTTCCCGGCAGCGCCATCCTCATCGGCGGTAACCCGGGAGCGGGGAAATCAACCCTGCTGCTGCAAACGCTCTGCCGGCTCGCCGAGCAGATGAAAACCCTGTACGTCACGGGGGAAGAGTCCCTGCAGCAGGTCGCGATGCGCGCCCACCGTCTCGGCCTGCCGACCGGTAACCTGAATATGCTCTCGGAAACCAGCATCGAGCAGATCTGCATGATTGCCGAAGAAGAGCAGCCGAAGCTGATGGTGATCGACTCCATCCAGGTGATGCACATGGCCGACATCCAGTCTTCACCGGGCAGCGTGGCGCAGGTCCGCGAAACGGCGGCCTACCTGACGCGCTTTGCCAAAACGCGCGGCGTGGCGATTGTGATGGTCGGCCACGTTACTAAAGATGGCTCGCTGGCCGGGCCGAAGGTGCTTGAACACTGTATCGACTGCTCCGTGATGCTCGATGGCGATGCGGACTCACGCTTTCGCACCCTGCGCAGCCACAAAAACCGTTTCGGCGCGGTGAACGAGCTGGGCGTGTTTGCCATGACCGAGCAGGGGCTGCGAGAAGTCAGCAACCCCTCCGCCATTTTCCTGAGCCGGGGAGATGAAATCACCTCCGGCAGCTCGGTGATGGTGCTGTGGGAAGGAACGCGTCCGCTGCTCGTCGAAATTCAGGCGCTGGTCGATGTCTCGATGATGGGCAACCCAAGGCGCGTGGCAGTTGGTCTGGAGCAGAACCGCCTGGCGATCCTGCTGGCGGTATTGCACCGTCACGGCGGCCTGCAGATGGCGGACCAGGACGTGTTCGTCAACGTGGTGGGCGGCGTCAAGGTGACGGAAACCAGCGCCGACCTGGCGCTGCTGCTGGCGATGGTCTCCAGCCTGCGCGACAGACCGCTTCCGCAGGATCTGGTGGTGTTTGGCGAAGTGGGGCTGGCCGGTGAAATCCGCCCGGTACCGAGCGGCCAGGAGCGTATCTCCGAGGCGGCGAAACACGGCTTCCGCCGGGCGATTGTTCCGGCGGCCAACGTGCCGAAAAAGATCCCGGAAGGGATGCAGGTCTTTGGCGTGAAAAAACTCGCGGATGCGTTAAACGTCTTTGACGACTTATAATTACGTATTCGATTTTGCAGGAGGCACCGTAATTTATGTCGTCGTTTGACTATATCAAGACCGCCATTCGCCAGAAGGGCTGTACGCTGCAGCAGGTGGCGGACGCCAGCGGCATGACCAAAGGCTATCTGAGCCAACTGCTTAATGCCAAAATCAAAAGCCCCAGCGCGCAAAAGCTCGAAGCGCTGCACCGCTTTCTGGGGCTGGAATTCCCGCGTATGCAAAAGAACATCGGCGTGGTGTTCGGTAAGTTTTATCCGTTGCATACCGGGCATATCTATTTGATCCAGCGCGCCTGTAGCCAGGTTGATGAGCTGCACATAATTATGGGCTACGACGAAACCCGCGACCGTCAGCTGTTTGAAGACAGCGCCATGTCGCAGCAGCCGACGGTATCAGACCGCCTGCGCTGGCTGCTTCAGACGTTTAAATATCAAAAAAACATTCGTATTCATGCCTTTAACGAAGAGGGCATGGAGCCGTACCCGCACGGCTGGGACGTGTGGAGCAACGGTGTAAAGACGTTTATGGACGAGAAGGGGATTACCCCCAACTGGATCTACACCTCTGAAGAGTCCGATGCGCCGCAGTTCCGCCAGCATCTGGGTATCGAGACGGTGCTGATCGACCCTAAGCGTACCTTTATGAACATCAGCGGGGCGCAGATCCGCGAAAACCCGTCCCGCTACTGGGATTACATCCCGACCGAAGTGAAGCCCTTCTTTGTGCGCACGGTGGCGATCCTCGGCGGTGAGTCGAGCGGTAAATCGACGCTGGTCAACAAGCTGGCGAACATCTTTAACACTACCAGCGCGTGGGAGTACGGGCGCGACTACGTCTTCTCGCATCTGGGCGGCGATGAGATGGCGCTACAGTATTCCGACTACGATAAAATCGCGCTCGGCCATGCGCAGTACATCGATTTTGCGGTGAAATACGCTAACAAAGTGGCGTTTATCGATACCGATTTTGTTACCACCCAGGCGTTTTGTAAGAAGTACGAAGGGCGCGAGCACCCGTTCGTGCAGGCGCTGATTGACGAATACCGTTTCGACCTGGTGATCCTGCTGGAAAACAACACCCCGTGGGTGGCCGACGGGATGCGCAGCCTCGGCAGCTCCGTGGACAGAAAAGAGTTCCAGTCCATGCTGGTGGAGATGCTCAACGAGAATAATGTGGAGTATGTTCACGTTGAAGAGGCGGACTACGACTCGCGTTTCCTGCGCTGCGTGGAGCTGGTAAAGGCGATGATGGGGGAGCAGGGGTAGATTGCTTTCCCCTCACCCCATCCCTCTCCCAAAGGGAGAGGGAACTTAAAATCCCCTCTCCCCGTGGGAGAGGGTTAGGGTGAGGGCACCAGAGTGCTCAAAACGCCACCACTACTCTCCTCCGCATATGTCCCTCAAGCACTTTCCTGTGCGCCTCGGTGGAATGCGTTGTGTTGAGACCAGCCTATTAAGCCCGCGTCTGCGTGATAAGATGGACAATCAAGAACGAAGCGTTCGAACAGGTTGAACAATCATGTTTAAACAGCTGCAGGATATGGCCCTGTTTGCGCTGGTGGCCGAGATGGGCAGCTTCACCGCGGCGGCGCGCAAAGCCGACCTGCCGAAATCCAGCGTCAGCCAGCGTATCAGCCAGCTTGAACAGCAGGTGGGGATCCGCCTGCTGAACCGTACTACCCGCAGGCTAAGCCTGACCTTCGCGGGCGAGCATTATCTGGTGCACTGCCGCGAGATGCTGGCCGCGAGCGAACGGGCGGAATACGCCATTCAGCGCCTGCGGGATAACCCCAGCGGGCGGCTGCGGATCACCTGTCCCGCCGGGATCGGCGCGACGCTGCTGGCGCACATGAATGCCGAATTTCAGCTTCGCTATCCCGACGTGTCGCTCGATGTGTCGATTTCCGATGACGTGCTCGACCTGGTCGAGTCCGGCTATGACGTGGCGCTACGCACCGGCAAACCGCAGGACTCCACGCTGATAGGCCGCATGATTGGACACTGTCCGCGCTATATGCTGGCATCTCCTGGCTATCTGGCGCGCCGGGAACCGCTCACGCATCCCAGCCAGCTGGTGGGCCATCGCTGCATTACCCACCGGGCCTGGTCAGAATGGGTGCTGCAACGCGCGAGTGAGGATTACCGCTATCTGCCGGATAACGCCCATATGACGGATAACCTGGTCTACGCCCGCGAGTGCGCGGTCGCCGGGGCCGGGATCACCATGCTCCCCGCATTCCTGCTGGAAGATAAGATTGAAACAGGTGCGCTGGTAAAGGTGCTGCCGGAGTGGAACGTCGAGGGGAACGACCTGTGGCTGGCCTATCCGAGCCGCAAATTGAACTCGCCTGCGCTGATGAGCTATATCGACTTTGCAATGCAGTTTGATGAGGTGAAGCGGTTTTACGTGGGGAATTAAAAAAGCCGGGTGCGCTGACGCTTACCCGGCTGTCGGCACTTATTTCGCTATACGCTTGTACTTGATACGCTTCGGCTCCAGCGCGTCTGCGCCCAACGTGCGTTTCTTGTACTCTTCGTACTCGGTGAAGTTACCTTCGAAGAACTCCACTTTACCCTCGTCCTGGTAATCCAGAATGTGGGTCGCGATACGGTCCAGGAACCAGCGGTCGTGCGAGATAACCATTGCACAGCCCGGGAACTCCAGCAGGGCGTTTTCCAGCGCGCGCAGGGTTTCAATATCCAGGTCGTTGGTTGGTTCATCGAGCAGCAGCACGTTACCGCCCACCTGCAGCAGCTTCGCCAGATGCAGACGACCGCGCTCACCGCCGGACAGCTCGCCCACGCGTTTGCCCTGGTCGGTGCCTTTGAAGTTAAAGCGGCCAACGTAGGCGCGGCTTGGCATCTCGGTGTTGCCGATACGCATGATATCCAGGCCGCCGGAGACTTCTTCCCACACGGTTTTGCTGTTGTCCATGGCGTCACGGAACTGGTCAACGGAGGCCAGCTTCACGGTTTCACCCAGGGTGATGGAGCCGCTGTCAGGCTGTTCCTGACCGGACATCATGCGGAACAGGGTGGATTTACCCGCGCCGTTCGGACCGATGATGCCGACGATCGCGCCTTTCGGCACGGAGAAGCTCAGGTCGTCAATCAACACGCGGTCGCCGTAGGATTTACGCAGGTTGCTGACTTCAACCACTTTATCCCCCAGACGTGCTCCAGGCGGAATAAACAGTTCGTTGGTTTCGTTACGTTTCTGGTATTCGGTATTGTTCAGCTCTTCAAAGCGTGCCAGACGGGCTTTGCCCTTAGACTGACGGCCTTTCGCGCCCTGACGAACCCACTCCAGCTCTTTCTCGATAGACTTACGGCGCGCCGCTTCCTGAGACGCTTCCTGCGCCAGACGCTGATCTTTCTGCTCCAGCCAGGAGGAGTAGTTACCTTCCCACGGAATACCTTCACCACGGTCCAGCTCAAGGATCCAGCCCGCAACGTTGTCGAGGAAGTAACGGTCGTGGGTAATCGCCACAACGGTGCCTTCGAAATCGTGCAGGAAGCGTTCCAGCCACGCTACGGATTCGGCATCCAGGTGGTTAGTCGGTTCGTCGAGCAGCAGCATGTCTGGTTTTTCCAGCAGCAGGCGGCACAGCGCCACGCGGCGGCGTTCACCACCGGAGAGCTTCTCCACTTTTGCATCCCAGTCTGGCAGACGCAGGGCATCGGCCGCGCGCTCCAGCTGCACGTTCAGGTTATGACCGTCGTGCGCCTGAATGATCTCTTCGTACTTGCCCTGCTGAGCAGCCAGCTTGTCGAAGTCCGCATCCGGCTCGGCATATTTGGCATACACTTCATCCAGGCCTTTCAGCGCGTTAACCACTTCGGAAACCGCTTCTTCAACGGATTCACGGACGGTGTGTTCCGGGTTGAGCTGAGGTTCCTGCGGCAGATAGCCGATTTTGATGCCAGGCTGCGGACGGGCTTCACCTTCGATGTCTGTATCGATGCCGGCCATGATGCGCAGCAGGGTGGACTTACCGGCACCGTTGAGACCCAGAACACCGATTTTTGCGCCCGGGAAGAAGCTCAGCGAGATATTTTTAAGAATATGACGTTTCGGCGGAACCACTTTGCCGACACGATGCATGGTATAAACGAATTGAGCCACGTTGGACTTCGCCTCTTTTATCGTGATGTGAATAGGTTTAAGCCCCGAAGTGTAGCCTTTTTCACGACCTAATCCCAGCCAGGAACGTCGGGAGTGTTAAAACGCGCAAGAAAGGTAAAAAAGTGTCCATAACGTGGCGCGCTGCCGGATGCCTGGTTAGCATAAGTTGATAAGTCGTTGAGATGGCATGACGCCGCAACGGAAGTAAAAACAATGAGGAAGAGCTTGTGGAAAAAGCCAAACAGGTGGTCTGGCGACTGCTGGCTGCCAGCGTATGCGTAATGGCAGCGAGCCAGGCGGTGCGAGCCGATTCACTGGATGAACAGCGCAGCCGCTACGCGCAAATCAAGCAGGCGTGGGACAATAAACAGATGGATACCGTGCAGGCGCTGATGCCGACGCTAAAAGAGTATCCGCTGTACCCGTATCTCGAGTATCGCCAGATTACTGACGATCTCATGAATCAACCGACCGTCACCGTCAACAATTTTATCCAGGCGAATCCGACCCTGCCGCCCGCGCGCAACCTTAAATCCCGGTTTGTGAACGAGCTGGCCCGTCGTGAAGACTGGCGCGGGCTGCTGGCCTTTAGCCCTGAAAAGCCGGGCACGACCGAGGCACAGTGTAATTATTACTACGCGAAATGGGCCACCGGCCAGCAGGAAGAGGCCTGGGCAGGGGCGAAGGATCTGTGGTTGACCGGCAAAAGCCAGCCAAACGCCTGCGATTCGCTGTTTGGTGCCTGGCGCGCCTCCGGCAAGCAGGATCCGCTGGCCTATCTTGAGCGTATCCGCCTGGCGATGAAGGCCGGGAATACGCGTCTGGTCACCGCCCTGGCGGGGCAGATGCCGCCGGACTATCAGACCATTTCGACAGCCGTCATCGCGCTTGCGAACGATCCCAATTCGGTGCTGACCTTTGCGCGTACCACGGGGGCCACCGATTTTACCCGTCAGATGGCGGCGGTAGCCTTTACCAGCGTGGCGCGTGACGATGTGGAAAACGCGCGGCTGATGATCCCGCAACTGGTGCAGGCGCAGCAGCTTAACGACGAGCAAACTCAGGAGCTGCGCGACACCGTGGCGTGGCGACTGATGGGCACGGATGTGACCGACGAGCAGGCCCGCTGGCGTGACGACGCGATTATGCGGTCAAACTCCACCTCTCTGGTTGAGCGCCGCGTGCGCATGGCGCTGGGCACGGGCGATCGCCGTGGGCTGAATACCTGGCTGGCTCGCCTGCCGATGGATGCCAAAGAGAAAGATGAATGGCGCTACTGGCAGGCAGACCTGCTGCTGGAGCGCGGCCGTGAAGACGAAGCGAAAACGATCCTCCACGCCCTGATGCAGCAGCGTGGGTTCTACCCGATGGTGGCGGCGCAGCGTCTGGGTGAAGAGTACACCCTGAAAATCGACAAAGCCCCGGCTAACGCCAACCCGACGCTGACGCAGGGGCCGGAGATGGCCCGCGTGCGCGAGCTGATGTACTGGAATCTCGACAACACCGCGCGCAGCGAGTGGGCTAACCTGGTCACCAGCCGCACCACCGACGAAAAAGCGCAGCTTGCCCGCTACGCCTTTAATAACCACTGGTGGGATCTGAGCGTGCAGGCGACGATCGCCGGTAAGCTGTGGGATCATCTTGAAGAGCGATTCCCGCTGGCCTACAACGATCTGTTTGAGCGCTATACCAGCGGGAAAGACATTCCGCAGAGCTATGCAATGGCGATCGCCCGTCAGGAGAGCGCCTGGAACCCGAAAGTCCGCTCACCGGTCGGGGCCAGCGGCCTGATGCAGATCATGCCGGGTACCGCCACGCACACGGTGAAGATGTTCAACATTCCAGGCTACAGCAGCCCGTCACAGCTGCTGGACCCGGAGACCAATATCAATATCGGTACCAGCTACCTGCAGTACGTTTATCAGCAGTTTGGCAATAACCGTATCTTCTCTTCGGCGGCCTATAACGCCGGTCCGGGGCGGGTGCGCACCTGGCTCGGGAACAGCGCCGGTCGGATCGATGCCGTGGCGTTTGTCGAAAGTATTCCGTTCTCGGAAACGCGTGGATATGTGAAGAACGTGCTGGCCTATGACGCGTACTACCGCTACTTCATGGGGCAGAAAGATACCCTGATGAGCGATGCTGAGTGGCAGAGACGTTACTGATCGGCGTGGGTTGTGTTATGCTGTACTCGCTAATGAGTACAAGAGGCGGCATAACATGACCCAGCATTCCCCGTATTCCTCGGCGATGGCCGAACAACGCAATCAGGAGTGGCTTCGTTTTGTGGAGTTGCTCCGCCAGTCTTATGAGAAAGACCTGCACCTGCCGCTGATGCAGCTGATGCTGACGCCCGACGAGCGCGAGGCGCTGGGCACGCGCGTGCGGATTATCGAAGAGTTGCTGCGCGGTGAAATGAGCCAGCGCGAGCTGAAAAACGAGCTAGGCGCGGGCATTGCGACCATCACTCGCGGGTCGAACAGCCTGAAGTCTGCGCCGGTTGAACTGCGTCAGTGGCTGGAAGCGGTGTTATTGAAAAATCCCTAACGATAAATCGCGTTGTGGAACGGGCTTAACGCCAGAATCACCGCCTGATGATAAACGCTTGAGCGCGTCAACTTGCCTGCGGTAAAGACGCCAATTGCCCCTTCTTTACGACCAATCTCATCGATGCCGGTGTACTGCGACATCACCGGCCCGAGCGCTTCACCTTCGCGAACCTTATTCAGAATGACGTCCGGCAGCGGCAGGGTGGCCGAGCGCGCTTCACCACGCTGCGCACGGCTTTCGATGACCACCCAGCTAAAGGTTGCGCCTTCGTCGATACCCGCTTCAATGGCGACCCAAAAGTCTGCATTGGGCGCGGCGGCTTTGGCATTGGCGACGCGATTTCGTGCGCCAGCACGCGTTTCCTCGCTGCCGAACGGCTGTTCAGGGACGCCGCTCTCGACGCCGACGGCGTCAATGTGGCAGGATCCTTCGCCGAAAATCTCTTCAAATGCCTTTAGAATTGCCTGAATTTTGGCAGGATTGGTGGTAGCAGAGACAACATGGTGCATAATTAAGCTCGATTCAAAAAAACTCATCGCAGTATAACGGAAAAAAAGCATGTTACAGGTATACCTTGTTCGCCACGGTGAGACGCAGTGGAACGCCGAGCGACGTATTCAAGGCCAGTCAGACAGTCCCCTCACTGAAAAGGGTGTGCAGCAAGCATGGCAGGTAGCGGAACGCGCCAGAACGCTGGGCATCACTCACGTTATCTCCAGTGATTTAGGTCGTACACAGCAGACGGCGCGAATTATCGCGGATGCCTGCGGCTGCGATGTTACCCTCGAGCCACGCATTCGCGAGCTGGATATGGGGGTGCTGGAGCAACGCCATATCGATACGCTGACAGAGCAGGAAGAGGGCTGGCGGCGTGCGCTGGTGAACGGTACCGAAGATGGCCGTATTCCGGAAGGCGAATCCATGCAGGAGCTGAGCGTGCGCATGCATGCGGCGCTGGCAGAGTGCCTGAAGCTGCCGGCCGGAAGCCGTCCGCTGCTGGTGAGCCACGGTATCGCGCTGGGTTGCCTGGTGAGCACCATTCTGGGATTACCGGCCTACGCCGAGCGCCGTTTGCGCCTGCGTAACTGCTCAATTTCCCGCATTGATTATCAGGAGAGCCAATGGCTGGCTTCCGGGTGGGTCGTGGAGATGGCAGGGGACATTTCGCATCTCGATGCCCCTGCGCTGGACGAACTGCAGCGTTAACGGCGGATCGGAATTAAGAATTCCATGCGCAGATTGATTGGGCCTTCTTCCGGCTTAGCATCGCTGGCCGGATAGTAGCGCTCAATGTCCTGACCTTTACGACGGTTCAGGTTCAGCATCGGCATGCAGGTGCCGTACACGGTCAGGATAAACTCCTGAACGCCGGTGCCCAGCCCTTCATACGAGAACATGACGTATTCGCCACCCTCCACGACGACCGGCTTTGAACCCTGAATATAGCCATTAGCCAACTCCGGCGTCAGCGCGGTGGTGTAAAACACCTCCTGCTCGTCGTCTTTTTCCTGGCTTGGGTGCGTCTGGTTCAGGCCATACAGGATAGGCGGGATCGCGGGCGCATGGCTCAGGAAATCACGCCAGAACTGCACGCGCATTTGATGACGGAATTCGGAGATCTGCTCCAGCGAACAGGAGTAGCTTTGCGTCGTCCCGATCAAATGGGTTTCAGGCAGCGTAATGAACTGGTATTTCGGCATGGCGAACTCGCCCAGACGCAGCGGCGGACGCATCCCGAACGAGCTCCAGTCAGGCGAACGGCGATAGAGCGCAGGCGTCAGCGAGAACTGTTTTTTGAAGGCGCGGGTGAAGGTTTGCTGTGAATCAAACCGATACTGCAGCGCAATATCCAGAATAGGGCGCGCGGTCAGACGCAGCGCCACAGCAGACTTCGAAAGTCGGCGTGCGCGGATATAAGCCCCGATAGCATGACCGGTGACATCCTTAAACATCCTTTGCAGATGCCACTTGGAATAGCCTGCTTTTGCCGCCACATTATCCAGTGACAAAGGCTGGTCCAGATGACCTTCCAGCCAGGTAAGCAGGTCGCGAATAATTCCAGCCTGATCCATATACTATCCTCATCCTTAAAACAGCAGGTGCCTGATAACAGGTTAGCGGATAATAGCATTTTTTGATGTTTTAGCATTCAGTGTTTTTTTTGCGCATTAATGCTTTTTGCGAGGCATTATGGGCAGATATATTCTAATCCTGTGATCTTGCTACATTTTTGGCTAAAGTGTTGAATAATCGCTCAATGTAATTTTAAAGAATGGTAACAATATGAAATACAAGACATTGCTCTTCACCGCGTTATTATTGATGGCTGGCCGTGCGGCACAGGCGGAACAGGTAGGTTCCGTCGATACCGTATTTAAAATGTTCGGCCCCGACCACAAAATCGTGGTGGAAGCCTTCGACGATCCCGATGTGAAAAACGTGACCTGCTATATCAGCCGGGCGAAAACCGGCGGTATCAAAGGCGGGCTGGGGCTGGCAGAAGATACCTCCGACGCGGCGATCTCCTGTCAGCAGGTGGGGCCGGTTGAACTGAGCGACAAAATCAAAAACGGCAAAGCACAGGGCGACGTGGTATTCCAGAAACGAACCTCGCTGGTGTTCAAAAAGCTGCAGGTGGTGCGTTTTTACGACGCCAAACGTAACGCCCTGGCCTATCTTGCCTATTCCGACAAAGTGGTGGAAGGATCACCGAAAAACGCGATCAGCGCCGTGCCGATTATGCCGTGGCACTGATTCAGGGATGACCTATGCAACAACCTGTTGTCTGGCTGGTTGAAGACGAAATCAGTATCGCCGATACGCTTATCTATATGCTCCAGCAGGAGGGATTTGAGGTAAAGGCGTTTGAACGAGGGTTACCGGTGCTGGAGGCGGCGCGGCGACAGGTTCCCGCGCTCGCGATTCTGGACGTCGGGTTGCCGGATATCAGCGGGTTTGAGCTGTGCCGCCAACTTCTTGCCCGGCATCCGTCTCTGCCGGTGCTGTTTCTGACGGCGCGTAGCGATGAGGTGGATAAACTCCTCGGGCTGGAAATGGGGGCGGATGACTACGTGGCTAAGCCTTTCTCCCCGCGTGAAGTGTGCGCGCGAGTGCGCACTATTTTACGCCGGATGCAAAAATCAGCGGCACCCTCTGACATCCTTCGTATCGGCCAGTTTGAGCTTAATGAGCCTGCCGCCCGGATCCACTGGTGTGGTGAACCTCTGCTGCTGACGCGCTACGAGTTTCTGCTGCTTAAAATCCTGCTGCACGCTCCGGGACGTGTTTTCTCCCGCCAGCAGCTTATGGATCTGGTGTGGGGTGAAGACGGCGACAGCTTTGATCGCACCGTGGACACCCATATCAAAACGCTGCGTGCCAAGCTGCGAGCGGTAAACGCGGAGATTTCACCCATCAGTACCCACCGTGGCATGGGTTACAGTCTGGGATTGTATTAATGCGTATCGGCATGCGCCTGCTGCTGGGGTATTTCCTGATCGTCGCTATCGCGGCATGGTTCGTGCTGTCGATCTTCGTTCAGGAGGTGAAACCCGGCGTACGACGGGCGACCGAGGGCACGTTGATAGACACCGCCACGCTGCTGGCGGAAGTCGGGCGTGACGATCTGCTATCAGGTCATGCCCGGCAGGGCAAACTGGCGCAAGCGTTTTTACAGCTCCACCAGCGGCCCTTCCGGGCCAATATCGGCGGCATCCACAAAGTCCGTAACGAGTATCACGTCTACATGACCGATGCGCAGGGCACGGTGGTGTTTGATTCTGCCGGGCAGGCGCTGGGAAAAGATTATTCCCGCTGGAACGACGTCTGGCTGACGCTTCGCGGCAAATACGGGGCCAGGAGTACCCAACGCAATCCGGACGATCCGGAGAGCACGGTGATGTACGTTGCCGCACCGGTTGTCGATCGGGACAAGATCATCGGCGTGCTGTCGGTTGGAAAACCCAACAGCGCGATGGCGCCTGTCATTAACCGCAGCGAGCGGCGGATACTCTGGGCGGGCGGCGCGCTGCTCGGGATTGCCTTGCTGATTGGTCTGCTGGTTGTGGTATGGATTAACCGCTCCATCAGCATGTTGTCACGCTACGCCGACTCGGTGACTACCCAGACGCCGCTGCCGCTGCCCAATCCCGGCAGCAGCGAACTGCGAAAGCTGGCGCAGGCGCTGGAGAATATGCGTCTTCGGCTGGAAGGAAAAAATTATATCGAGCGCTACGTTCATGCGCTGACCCATGAGCTGAAAAGCCCCCTTGCGGCGATACGCGGCGCGGCTGAAATTTTGTCAGAACGTCCTCCTCCGGAGGTGACCGCACGATTTATCGATAACATCCTGGTACAAAACGCCCGTATGCAGTCGCTGGTGGAGAAGCTCCTTGCGCAGGCGCGGCTGGAAAACCGGGTGGACATTGTCCCGGTGAACGTGAGCGTTGAAACGCTGTTTACGCGGCTTGCAGGCTCGCGCCCGGCGCTGCTGGCGGCAAAACAGCTTACGCTGGTCTGCCAGAGCGGGTCGCTGGCGGTGCAGGGCGATCCCGACCTGCTCGAACAGGCGCTGGGTAATCTGCTGGATAACGCCATCGATTTCACGCCTGAGGGCGGGGCAATCCAGCTTGCTGCCCGTGAAACGCAAGATCGGGTACAACTCACCGTGACCGACAGCGGAAGCGGGATCCCCGATTACGCGCTGGACCGTATTTTTGAACGTTTTTATTCGCTGCCGCGTGAGAATGGCGTGAAGAGCAGCGGGTTAGGGCTGGCGTTTGTGCAGGAGGTTGCCCGGCTGCACCTGGGGGAGATTACGCTGCGTAACCGGGAGGAGGGCGGCGTCATTGCCACGCTGACGCTTCACCGTCACTTCACATAGCTTCAAACTGGCCCCACACAGGCCCGGTACGCTCTCCTCATCACAAAGGAGACGTAATGATGAAATCCCCCCTGTTCTGGAAAGTAAGCACCCTGCTCGGGTGTATCCTGCTGTTATTAATTCCCCTCTTTATGGTCAGCAACCTGGTTTCGGAGCGCGAAAGCTATCGCAACGATGTCGAGAACACGCTGCGCCAGAGCACCAGCGGACCACAGAAGCTGGTCGGTCCGTTGATTGCCATTCCGGTGACGGAAGTCTTTTACAAGCTGGAAGATGAAAAAAAGGTGGAATACAAGAAAAGCTATATGCATTTCATTCTGCCGGAGTCACTGCTCGTTGAAGGGAATCAGCATGTGGAATCCCGGAGTATCGGTATCTATGACGGACAAATCTGGAACACCGACCTGAAGATAAAAGCGCAGTTTTCGACGGAGAAAATGTCACAGTTTAAGGGTGAAACGCTGACGCTGGGGCAGCCGTTTATCGTGGTCGGCGTTGGAGACGCGCGCGGGATTGGCACGGTGAATGTCTCTAAAATCAACGGTGAAACGTTGAGCGTCGAGCCGGGCGCGGGCGTCAGTGGCGCGCTTTCCGGTATTCATATTCCACTCACCGATAAAGCGCTGGAGAACAAAACCTTCGCGTTTGATATCTCGTTAAATCTGGCGGGAACGGGAAGTTTTGCCGTCGCACCGGTAGGGCGTAACAGCGAAATGACGCTCAACAGCAACTGGCCGCACCCGGGGTTTATGGGGGATTATCTGCCTGTTAAGCATCAGATCGGTAAGTCCGGGTTCCAGGCAAACTGGCAGAGCAGTTGGTTTGCAAACAATATGCAAAGCTGGCTGAGCGATGATGAGACACCGGAGTGGAGCACTATCCCGGCCTTTAGCGTCACGGTGGCGACACCGGCTGACCAGTATCAGCTAACCGACCGGGCAATCAAGTACGCTATTTTGCTGATTGCCCTGACGTTTATGGCCTTCTTTGTTTTCGAAACCTTAACGGGGCTGCGCCTGCACCCGATGCAGTATCTGCTGGTAGGGTTGTCGCTGGTGCTGTTCTATCTGGTGCTGCTGGCGCTGTCCGAGCATGCCGGGTTTACCCCCGCCTGGATTGTCGCGAGCCTTGTGGGGGCGTTGATGAACGGAATGTACCTGCAGGCCGTGCTGAAAAGCTGGAAGCGCAGCGGACTGTTTGTGCTGGCGCTGCTGGGGCTGGACGTGGTGATGTGGTTCCTGCTGCGCTCGGAGGACAGCGCGTTGCTGCTGGGTTCTGCGGTGCTTGCGTTCGCGCTGTTTGCGGTGATGTATCTGACGCGTCATTTAGACTGGTATGCGCTCTCTCAGCCGAAGC
The DNA here is from genome assembly GCF_029967835.1 of Enterobacter sp. V87_3. NCBI lineage: Bacteria > Pseudomonadati > Pseudomonadota > Gammaproteobacteria > Enterobacterales > Enterobacteriaceae > Enterobacter > Enterobacter sp. V87_3. The sequence continues at coordinate 39,998 of NZ_JASCAM010000018.1, forward strand.
GCCCAACGCCTCCCGCTGAGCCGGACAACGACACCATGAGGATCTGGAAATAAAAAAAACGGCGCAAATGCGCCGTTTTTTAATGCATTATCTGCGGGATTACTCCTGCAGATCACCACAGAAACGATAACCTTCGCCATGAATGGTGGCGATGATTTCAGGCGTGTCTGGCGTGGATTCGAAATGCTTACGAATACGACGGATGGTCACGTCAACGGTACGGTCGTGAGGTTTAAGCTCGCGACCGGTCATTTTCTTCAGCAGTTCTGCACGAGACTGGATCTTGCCCGGATTTTCGCAGAAGTGCAGCATCGCGCGAAATTCGCTGCGCGGCAGTTTATACTGCTCACCGTTCGGGCTAACCAGCGAACGGCTATTGATATCAAGTTCCCAGCCGTTGAATTTATAGCTGTCTACGCTACGACGCTCTTCACTGACCGTACCCAGGTTCATGGTGCGGGACAGCAGGTTGCGTGCACGAATGGTTAACTCGCGAGGATTAAACGGTTTGGTGATGTAGTCATCCGCACCGATTTCCAGGCCAAGGATTTTATCGACTTCGTTGTCGCGGCCCGTCAGGAACATTAACGCCACGTTCGCCTGTTCACGCAGTTCGCGCGCCAGAAGAAGGCCGTTTTTGCCTGGCAGGTTGATGTCCATAATGACCAGGTTGATATCATTTTCAGAAAGGATCTGATGCATCTCTGCGCCATCGGTCGCTTCAAAGACATCGTAGCCTTCTGCTTCGAAAATGCTCTTTAACGTGTTGCGTGTTACCAACTCGTCTTCAACGATAAGAATGTGCGGGGTCTGCATGTTTGCTACCTAAATTGCCAACTAAATCGAAACAGGAAGTACAAAAGTCCCTGACCTGCCTGATGCATGTCGCAAATTAACATGATCGGCTTAACGTGACTAAAGTACGTAATTGCGTTCTTGATGCACTTTCCATCAACGTCAACAACATCATTAGCTTGGTCGTGGGTACTTTCCCTTTGGACCCGACAGTGTCAAAAACGGCTGTCATCCTAACCATTTTAACAGCAACATAACAGGCTAAGTGACACCGGACACCCAATAAAACTACGCTTCGTTGACATATATCAAGTTCAATTGTAGCACGTTAACAGTTTGATGAAATCATCGTAGCCGAATGCTAGCCTTTGTCACAATTTTTCAATAAACCAACCAGTTGCGGACATTGATTGATAAACGTTACGAATCCAATCACCAGAGGGTATTCATACGGCTATTATCATTATAAAACATAAGGATAATAAGCGTCTGTTAACATTCTAACTGATTGTTCAGTCACAAAATAGTTTAGCGTCTTTAATTCGTTAAGAAATGCTATTTCGGTGATTTGTGTTGCAATTTTGTAAATTCGTGCTGCGTAATATGTCGAAGCGCATCACCTTTTTACCCGCTAACTGATTAAAAAGAGAGCAAAAATGCATCTGTCGATTGTGCTGGTTCAGCCAGCAAGAGCAGAAAATATCGGCGCGGCGGCGCGTGCCATGAAGACTATGGGGTTCACCGATTTACGCATTGTCGGAAGCGTTGCGCATCTGGAGCCAGCAACCCGCTGGGTGGCGCACGGTTCGGGAGATATTGTCGATAATATAACGACTTACGATACGCTCGCCGACGCGCTGCACGATATTTCATTCACCGTTGCCACCACGGCGCGCAGCCGGGCGAAGTTCCACTATTACGCCACGCCTGAAGAACTCGTGCCGTTACTGCGTGAAAAAAGTCAGTGGCTCACCCACGCTGCGCTGGTGTTTGGCCGTGAAGATTCCGGGCTGACGAATGACGAGCTGGCGCTGGCGGATGTGCTTACCGGCGTGCCAATGGTGGCGGATTATCCCTCGCTGAATCTGGGCCAGGCGGTGATGGTTTACTGCTATCAATTAGCATCCTTAATGCAAATTACCCCGCCGCCCGTTTCCGCGACCGATGAAAATCAACTGACCGCGTTACGCGCTCGGGTAGAAAGTCTGATTTCACACCTGGGCGTGGCGGACGACCAAAAAATGACGGACTGGCTGCAGCAGCGTCTGGGACGACTTGAACAGCGCGACACGGCAATGTTGCACCGTTTGCTGCACGATATTGAAAAAAAACTGGCCGAGTAAAATGCTGCCATACGTTTTTAGTATGGCTGAACTGTCTGATATCAGGGGTTGCTTTTGGGGGAATCGGATGAAAATAAATCCGCAAACAGCGGGTCATCAGAGTGAGCGAATCTGTGATCAAATTAAAAATTCGTTGACTTAGCAGGGCCAATCCTTTAACCCTAAAAGAATAGAGCACAGACAGATAATAATGACAGAGCACACAACATCCATGAAACGCATCAGCATTACCACCATTACAACAACCACCATCATTACCACAGGTAACGATGCGGGCTGACGCGTACAGGAAAAACAAAAAAAAGCCCGCACCTGAACAGTGCGGGCTTTTTTTTCGGCTAAAGGAAACGAGGTAGAACCATGCGAGTGTTGAAGTTCGGCGGTACATCAGTGGCAAATGCAGAACGTTTTCTGCGTGTTGCCGATATCCTGGAGAGTAACGCCAGGCAGGGGCAGGTTGCTACCGTGCTCTCTGCCCCGGCAAAAATCACTAATCATCTGGTGGCGATGATTGAGAAGACCATCGGTGGCCAGGATGCGCTTGTGAACATCAGCGATGCCGAGCGTATTTTCGCCGAGCTGCTGCAGGGGCTGGCTGAGGCTCAGCCCGGCTTCCCACTCGCGAAGCTGAAAACCGTTGTTGAGCAAGAGTTCGCGCAAATTAAACACGTGCTGCACGGCATTAGCCTGCTCGGCCAGTGCCCGGACAGCATCAATGCGGCGCTGATCTGCCGTGGTGAAAAACTTTCTATCGCCATCATGGCGGGCCTGCTGAGCGCACGCGGCCACAACGTGACGGTGATTGACCCGGTTGAAAAACTGCTGGCTGTGGGCCACTACCTCGAATCCACCGTCGATATTGCCGAATCGACCCGCCGCATTGCCGCGAGCAAAATTCCTGCCGACCACATGATCCTGATGGCGGGCTTCACCGCCGGCAACGAGAAAGGCGAACTGGTGGTGTTGGGCCGTAACGGCTCGGACTACTCTGCGGCCGTGCTGGCGGCGTGCTTACGCGCAGACTGCTGCGAAATCTGGACCGACGTCGACGGGGTTTACACCTGCGACCCGCGCCAGGTGCCGGACGCCAGGCTGCTGAAATCGATGTCGTATCAGGAAGCGATGGAGCTTTCCTACTTCGGCGCCAAAGTGCTGCACCCGCGTACCATCTCCCCAATTGCCCAGTTCCAGATCCCTTGCCTGATCAAAAACACCGGTAACCCGCAGGCACCGGGCACCCTGATAGGTGCCAGCACCGATGAAGATGGCCTGCCGGTGAAGGGCATTTCTAACCTCAACAACATGGCGATGTTCAGCGTCTCCGGCCCTGGCATGAAGGGGATGGTCGGCATGGCGGCGCGCGTATTTGCCGCGATGTCGCGCAACGGGATCTCCGTGGTGCTGATCACCCAGTCCTCATCCGAGTACAGCATCAGCTTCTGCGTACCGCAGATAGACTGCCTGCGCGCGCGCCGTGCGCTGGAAGAGGAGTTTTATCTGGAGCTGAAAGAGGAGCTGCTGGAGCCGCTTTCTATTCAGGAGCGTCTGGCGATCATCTCCGTGGTCGGCGACGGAATGCGCACCCTGCGCGGTATCTCCGCCAAATTCTTCGCCGCGCTGGCCCGCGCCAATATCAACATTGTGGCGATTGCTCAGGGGTCGTCTGAGCGTTCAATTTCTGTGGTCGTGGATAACGACGACGCTACCACCGGTGTGCGCGTGGTCCACCAGATGTTGTTCAACACCGATCAGGTCATTGAGCTGTTCCTGATTGGCGTCGGCGGCGTCGGCGGGGCGCTGCTGGAGCAGGTGAAGCGCCAGCAGGAGTGGCTGAAGAAGAAGCATATCGATCTGCGCGTGTGCGGCATCGCGAACTCGAAAGCGCTGCTGACCAACGTCCACGGGCTGAATCTGGAAAACTGGCAGGCCGAGCTGAGCGGCGCCAACGAGCCGTTCAATCTGGGCCGCCTGATCCGCCTGGTAAAAGAGTATCACCTGCTTAACCCGGTGATTGTCGACTGTACTTCCACTCAGTCGGTGGCCGACCAGTACGCCGATTTTCTGCGCGAAGGCTTCCACGTGGTGACGCCAAATAAAAAGGCCAACACCTCGTCGATGGATTACTACCATCAGCTGCGCCTGGCGGCGAGCAAGTCGCGCCGCAAGTTCCTGTATGACACCAACGTCGGCGCCGGCCTGCCGGTCATTGAAAACCTGCAAAACCTGCTCAACGCGGGCGATGAACTGCAGCGTTTCTCCGGCATCCTCTCCGGCTCGTTATCCTTCATCTTCGGCAAGCTGGAAGAGGGGATGAGCCTGTCGGAGGCGACCCGCGCCGCGCGCGAACTGGGCTATACCGAGCCGGACCCGCGCGATGATCTTTCCGGCATGGACGTGGCGCGCAAGCTGCTTATCCTGGTCCGTGAAACCGGCCGCGAGCTGGAACTGTCGGATATCGTTATTGAACCGGTGCTGCCCGCCGGGTTTGACGACAGCGGCGATGTCAGCACCTTTATGACCCATTTACCGCAGCTCGACGACGCTTTTGCCGCGCGCGTGGCGAAAGCCCGTGATGAAGGTAAGGTATTGCGCTATGTTGGCAATATTGAAGAGGATGGCGTTTGCCGCGTGAAGATTGCCGAAGTGGATGGCAACGATCCGCTGTATAAAGTGAAAAACGGCGAGAACGCCCTGGCGTTTTACAGCCACTATTATCAACCATTGCCGCTGGTGCTTCGCGGCTATGGTGCAGGGAACGACGTCACGGCGGCGGGTGTGTTTGCCGATCTGCTGCGTACCCTGTCATGGAAGTTAGGAGTTTAACATGGTCAAAGTTTATGCCCCGGCTTCCAGCGCCAATATGAGCGTCGGGTTTGATGTGCTGGGCGCGGCGGTGACGCCGGTGGACGGTTCGCTGTTGGGCGATACGGTGACGGTGGAAGCGGCAGAGAGCTTCAGCCTGCACAACGTGGGCCGCTTCGCCAGCAAGCTGCCGTCGGACCCGCGCGAGAATATTGTTTATCAGTGCTGGGAAAGGTTCTGTCAGGAGATCGGCAAAAACGTGCCGGTTACCATGACGCTGGAAAAAAGTATGCCGATTGGCTCGGGTCTCGGCTCCAGCGCCTGCTCCGTGGTTGCTGCACTGGTGGCGATGAACGAACACTGCGGAAAGCCGCTGAACAACAACCGCCTGCTGGGATTAATGGGCGAGCTGGAAGGGCGCATCTCCGGCAGTATTCATTATGATAACGTGGCACCGTGCTTCCTCGGCGGTATGCAGCTGATGATTGAAGAAAATGGCATCGTCAGCCAGCAGGTGCCAGGGTTTGACGAGTGGCTGTGGGTGCTGGCCTATCCGGGCATTAAGGTCTCCACCGCCGAAGCGCGCGCGATCCTGCCCGCGCAGTATCGTCGTCAGGACTGTATCGCCCACGGGCGTCATCTGGCAGGCTTTATTCACGCCTGCTATACCCGACAGCCGCAGCTGGCGGCGAAACTGATGAAAGATGTCATTGCCGAGCCGTATCGCACTAAGCTGCTGCCCGGCTTCAACGAGGCGCGAGAGGCGTCACTGGATATTGGCGCGCAGGCGTGCGGCATCTCCGGCTCCGGCCCGACGCTGTTCGCCCTGTGCGATAAGCCTGACACCGCGCAGCGCGTGGCGGACTGGCTCGCGAAACACTACCTGCAAAATCAGGAAGGCTTTGTTCATATTTGCCGTCTGGACACGGCTGGCGCACGAGTACTGGGATAAATAATGAAACTCTACAACCTTAAAGATCATAACGAGCAGGTCAGCTTCGCGCAGGCGGTGACTCAGGGGCTGGGCAAAAATCAGGGGCTGTTCTTCCCGCACGACCTGCCGGAATTTCAGCTCACCGACATCGACGAACTGCTGAAGCAGGACTTTGTCACCCGCAGCACCAAAATCCTCTCGGCGTTCATCGGCGATGAGATCCCGCCAGAGCAGCTGGAAATGCGCGTGCGTGCGGCCTTTGCCTTCCCGGCACCGGTTAAGCAGGTCGAGCCGGACGTCGGCTGTCTGGAGCTGTTCCACGGCCCGACGCTGGCGTTTAAAGACTTCGGCGGCCGCTTTATGGCGCAGATGCTGACCCACATCAGCGGCGACAAGCCGGTGACCATTCTGACCGCCACCTCCGGCGACACCGGTGCTGCGGTCGCGCATGCGTTCTACGGCCTGAAAAACGTCCGCGTGGTGATCCTCTACCCGAAAGGCAAAATCAGCCCGCTGCAGGAAAAACTGTTCTGTACCCTTGGCGGCAACATTGAAACCGTGGCGATCGACGGCGATTTCGATGCCTGTCAGGCGCTGGTTAAACAGGCCTTCGACGACGAAGAGCTGAAAGTGGCGCTGGGGCTGAACTCGGCTAACTCCATCAACATCAGCCGTCTGCTGGCGCAGATTTGCTACTACTTCGAAGCAGTGGCACAGCTGCCGCAGGAGGCGCGCAATCAGCTGGTTGTTTCCGTGCCGAGCGGCAACTTTGGCGACCTGACGGCGGGCCTGCTGGCGAAATCGCTGGGTCTGCCGGTGAAACGCTTTATCGCGGCGACCAACGCCAACGACACCGTACCGCGCTTCCTGAAAGACGGGAAATGGGCACCGAACGCCACGCAGGCGACGCTTTCAAATGCGATGGACGTGAGCCAGCCGAACAACTGGCCGCGCGTTGAGGAGCTGTTTCGCCGCAAGGTCTGGCGTCTTGGCGACCTGGGTTACGCTGCCGTGACGGACGAAACCACCAAAGCGACGATGCGCGAGTTAAAAGCGGTGGGATATACCTCTGAACCGCACGCGGCGATTGCCTACCGCGCTCTGCGCGACCAGCTTCAGCCGGGAGAGTATGGCCTGTTCCTCGGCACCGCGCATCCGGCGAAGTTCAAGGAGAGCGTTGAAGCGATCCTCGGTGAAACGCTGCCGCTGCCGAAAGAGCTGGCCGACCGCGCCGACCTGCCGCTGCTGTCTCATGAACTGCCAGCGGATTTTGCCGCGCTGCGTAAGTTAATGATGACGCGCGGGTGATGTTTTGTCGGGTGGCGCTTCGCTTACCCGACCTACAACGCCCACCGCGACCCCATTCGTAGGCCGGGTAAGCACAGCGCCACCCGGCAACAGCGGCACCGATCTGTAGGCCGGGTAAGGCGCAGCCGCCCCCCGGCTTTTTTGTGAAGAAATTAAGGAGAAAAAACGCAGTAAATAAGCAGAAATTCCCAATAAATGCGGTCACTTAGCGTTTAGGATTGCAGAGAATAACATCCTCCATCCCCCTCACGTATTCTCCTTACATCGGCCCACGGCGGGCAAGAATAATAAGGAGTCACCCATGTCGAAACTGAAACCTGCACTTATCGCGCTTTCACTGATGCTGGTCGCTCCCATGGCGGTACAGGCAGCTGAGATCACCCTCGTGCCTGCGGTAAAACTGCAGATTGGCGATCGGGACAATAACGGACACTACTGGGATGGCGGCCGCTGGCGCGACCATGACTGGTGGAAATCTCACTACGACTGGCGCGATAACCACTGGCGTCCGCACGATGAGCACCATGGGCACGATAACCACCACCACGATCGCCACGACGATCGCGGTCATGGCCCGGACTGGAAGCACCATTAACCAAAAACCCCGCCTGAAGGCGGGGTTTTGTTTTTACTGCGCGTGACGCTTAAACACCAGTTCACCTTTCCCCGACGCGTCTTCGTCAAAGAAATAGCCTTCGCTGTTAAACCCGGTCAGCTGCTTCGGACGGGTCAGGCGGTTTTGAATGATGTAGCGGCTCATCAGCCCGCGCGCTTTTTTGGCGTAGAAGCTGATCACCTTAAACGTGCCGTTCTTCTCATCCAGGAATACCGGCTTGATGATCTCTGCGTCCAGCTTTTTCGGCTTCACCGATTTGTAATATTCGTCGGAGGCGAGGTTAATCACCACGTTATCGCCCTGGGCTTTTAACGCCTGATTAAGCGTATCGGTGATGATATCGCCCCAGAAGTGGTAAAGATCTTTGCCTTTGGCATTTTCGAAACGGATGCCCATCTCCAGGCGATACGGCTGCATCAGATCCAGCGGGCGCAGTACGCCATACAGGCCGGAGAGCATGCGCAGATGCTGCTGGGCAAAATCGAAATCGGCTTCACTGAACGTTTCTGCCTGCAGGCCAGTATACACATCGCCTTTGAAAGCGAGCAGCGCCTGGCGGGCATTGTCTGGCGTAAAATCCGGGTGCCAGTCGTGGAAGCGGGTCGCGTTCAGATCGGCAAGTTTGTCGCTAATGCTCATCAGCTTGCCGATTTGCGGAGCGGAAAGCTTGCGCGCCTCGTGGATGAGTTGTTGCGAGTAGTCCAGCAGTTCAGGCTGGGTATACCGCTCGGTGGCGAGTGGGCTCTGGTAATCGAGCGTTTTAGCAGGTGAAATCAGAATCAGCATATCCAGTCCTTGCAGGAAATTTAGGGCGACTTTACCAAAAAATCGCCCTTGATTGATCGATAGCTGTTATTGCCGCGGCAAATCATCCCAGGTGCCCGGCGCGATTTGCGCCTCGATTTCAGGATAGCGCGCAGCATCAAACACCGGTGGCACCCCAAGCTTACGCTGGCGCAGGTAGTCCCGGGCGATCAGCGTCACCACCGGTGAGAGCAGTAAGATCGCCGTCAGGTTGGTGATGGCCATCAGCGCCATAATAACGTCTGCCAGCTGCCAGATCAGCGGCATGTGGAGCAGGGAACCCGTCATGACCATCGCGATAACGCACGCACGAAGCCCGTTGCGGGTAGAACGCGAATCCAGCTTCAGGAAGATGAGGTTATTTTCGGCGTAGATATAGTTCACCACAATCGAGCTGAAGGCGAACAGCAACACAATGAGTGAGACAAACCCTGCGCCCCAGCTGCCGACCATGTTGGCCAGCGCCAGTTGGATAAGCTGGATCCCGGCAATCTCTGACGTATGGGAATCGGGGCCAGCCAGCAGCACAATCATTGCGGTGGCAGAGCAGAGAATGATGGTGTCTGTGAACACGCCAATCATCTGGACGATCCCCTGGGCCGCAGGATGAGGAGGCCATGAGGCCGCAGCCGCCGCCGCGTTGGGCGTCGACCCCATGCCCGCTTCATTCGAGAACATGCCCCGCTGAAAGCCTGCCGTGAGTGCCTGACTGATGGTGTAGCCCAGCGCCCCGGAGGCCGCTTCACGCCAGCCAAACGCGCTCTTAAGGATGCCCGCTACGATCTCCGGCAGCTGATCAATGTGCATCACCGTGACAATCAGGCTGGCTGATACCCACAGGAGTGCCATAACGGGCACCAGGAACTGCATCAGGCGGGCAACGCCTTTCAGGCCCGCGGTGATGGTCAGTAGCGTAAGGGCGGCCAGCATGACGCCGGTGACCCACTCCGGGCAGGCAAAGGCATAACGCAGGGCATGGGCCACGGAATTAGCCTGTACGGAATTGAAAATCAGGCCGTAGGCGAGGAGCAAAATGAGGGAAAACAGGACGCCCATCCAGCGCATACCCAGCCCGCGGGCCATATACCAGGCGGGGCCGCCGCGAAACTGACCGTTTTGGTCTTTCTCTTTGTAAAGCTGGGCGAGCGAACATTCGGCAAACGAGGTCGCCATGCCGATAATCGCCGTCATCCACATCCAGAAGACCGCACCGGGGCCGCCGGCAGTGATGGCCAGCGCCACGCCCGCCAGATTGCCGCTGCCTACACGCGCGGCGAGGCTGGTACACAGCGCCTGAAACGAGGTTAATCCGCCGGGCTGAGGGCTTACGCTATTTTTCAGACTTCTGCCAAACTTGCGGATATAGCGAAACTGGATAAAACCGCTGCGCAGCGTGAACCATACACCTGCTCCCAGCAGCAGGTATATCATTATCGAACCCCAGAGAATTTCATTAATAAAGAAAAAGAAATCAGGCACTAACGTCCCTCTTGTTGATGCCAAAATGCATATGTAAGCGCTACCAGTGAGTGAGCATGCCGTTACTTAGCAGCCTGTTAATATTGCGAGTTTATCATACTCTGCCTAAGCGCACTGTCTGCGGTTGCGCTACCCCTCCGTCGTGTTATCATCAGGGCAGACCGGTTACATCCCCCTAACAAGTAAACCTGTCATTTTTCCGTTGCTGGCTCGCTGTCAGTAGCGTGAATTATCCAGGGCACGTTAAAAGAGAAACACTATCATGACGGATAAATTGACCTCCCTTCGTCAGTTCACCACTGTCGTAGCTGACACCGGAGATATCGCGGCAATGAAGCTGTACCAGCCGCAGGATGCCACAACCAACCCTTCTCTGATCCTTAACGCCGCGCAGATCCCTGAGTATCGCAAACTGATTGACGACGCTGTGACCTGGGCGAAAGGCCAGAGCAACGACCGCGCGCAGCAGGTTGTGGATGCAACTGACAAACTGGCAGTGAACATCGGTCTGGAAATTCTGAAACTGGTGCCGGGCCGTATCTCTACCGAAGTGGATGCACGCCTGTCCTACGACACCGACGCGTCTATCGCCAAAGCCAAGCGCCTGATCAAGCTGTACAACGACGCGGGCATCAGCAACGACCGTATCCTGATCAAACTGGCCTCTACCTGGCAGGGCATCCGCGCGGCAGAGCAGCTGGAAAAAGAGGGTATCAACTGTAACCTGACCCTGCTGTTCTCCTTCGCGCAGGCGCGTGCATGTGCAGAAGCGGGTGTTTACCTGATTTCTCCGTTCGTTGGCCGTATTCTGGACTGGTACAAAGCTAACACTGACAAGAAAGAGTACGCGGCGTCTGAAGATCCGGGCGTAGTGTCAGTGACGGAAATCTACGAATACTACAAACAGCACGGCTATGAGACCGTTGTGATGGGCGCAAGCTTCCGTAACGTCGGTGAAATCATTGAGCTGGCTGGCTGCGACCGCCTGACTATCGCCCCTGCGCTGCTGAAAGAGCTGGCAGAGAGCGAAGGCGCAATCGAGCGCAAACTGTCTTACACCGGTGAAGTGAAAGCGCGTCCTGAGCGTATCACCGAATCCGAGTTCCTGTGGCAGCACAACCAGGATCCTATGGCGGTAGACAAACTGGCGGACGGTATCCGTAAGTTTGCCATCGATCAGGAAAAACTGGAAAAAATGATCGGCGACCTGCTGTAATCATTTCGCGTGGCCGGGCTCCCGGTCACGCTACTTCTTTCGTACTCTGTCTGAATTTCCCCTCTGCGTGTATCATTCCCCTTAGTCAGTACTTTTTTGAATGGAATGAACATGAATACCTTACGCATCGGCTTAGTGTCGATTTCAGACCGCGCCTCCAGCGGTATTTATCAGGATAAAGGCATCCCCGCACTTGAAGAGTGGCTGAGCAGCGCCTTGACCACCCCGTTTGAGATCCAGACCCGCCTGATCCCGGACGAGCAGCCGATTATTGAGCAGACGCTGTGTGAACTGGTGGATGAGATGAGCTGCCACCTTGTTCTGACCACCGGCGGAACCGGGCCGGCGCGTCGCGACGTGACCCCGGATGCCACCCTTGCCGTGGCCGATCGTGAAATGCCGGGCTTTGGCGAGCAGATGCGCCAGATCAGCCTGCACTTTGTCCCGACCGCCATTTTGTCGCGCCAGGTTGGCGTGATCCGCAAACAGGCGTTAATACTTAATCTGCCGGGCCAGCCGAAATCGATTAAAGAGACGCTGGAAGGGCTGAAAGGCGAGGATGGCAAGGTCATTGTCCACGGTATTTTTGCAAGTGTACCGTATTGTATACAGTTGCTGGACGGCCCTTACGTGGAAACGCACGACAATGTCGTAGCAGCATTTCGCCCGAAAAGCGCGCGTCGCGAAACAATCTCCTGAAATTAATCAATATGTGACATTAGCTGAAGTCGCGATAGCGTGGTAACCGTTTTACGGTATAGTCATCTTTTCTTTACGATCACTGTAAAAATTAATCCACATTACACGACGAATGGTTCGCTATGTCACATAACGCCCGACCTCTCAATCGACAGGACTATAAAACGCTGACCCTCGCAGCACTGGGTGGCGCGCTGGAGTTTTACGACTTCATCATTTTTGTCTTCTTCGCCGCCGTGGTGGGAGAACTGTTCTTCCCGGCGGATATCCCGGAATGGCTGCGTCAGGTGCAGACCTTCGGGATTTTCGCCGCGGGCTATCTGGCGCGACCGCTGGGCGGCATTGTGATGGCGCACTTCGGCGATCTGGTCGGGCGTAAAAAGATGTTTACCCTCAGTATCTTGCTGATGGCCGTGCCCACTCTGGCGATCGGCCTTCTGCCTACCTACGCCACGATGGGCATTGTTGCTCCGCTACTGCTGTTGCTGATGCGTATTTTGCAGGGCGCTGCAATCGGCGGCGAGGTGCCTGGTGCCTGGGTGTTTGTCGCCGAGCATGTGCCGGCGCGCCGCATTGGTATTGCCTGCGGCACCTTAACGGCAGGGCTGACGATCGGCATTCTTCTTGGTTCGGTGGTGGCGACCATCGTCAACACCAGCATGACGCAGCAGGCCGTTCATGAGTGGGGATGGCGACTCCCCTTCCTGTTAGGCGGTGCGTTCGGGCTGGTGGCGATGTACCTGCGCCGCTGGCTGCAGGAGACGCCCATTTTCCTCGAGATGCAGCAGCGTAAGGCGCTGGCGCAGGAGCTGCCGGTCAAAGCGGTGGTGGTACGCCACCGCCAGGCCGTGGTGGTGTCGATGCTGCTCACCTGGCTGCTGTCGGCGGGCATTGTGGTGGTGATTTTAATGTCGCCGGTCTGGCTGCAAAAGCAGTACGGCTTTGCTCCGGCGGTGACGCTTCAGGCCAACAGTATTGCGACGATTATGCTGTGCTTCGGCTGCCTGGCGGCCGGGCTCGCGGCCGATCGTTTCGGCCCCAGCCTGACCTTTATCGTGGGGAGCCTGCTGCTCGCGGCATCCAGCTGGGCGTTCTACCATCTTGCGGGAAGCCATCCTGAACAACTGTTCCTGCTGTACGGCATTGTGGGGCTGTGCGTGGGCGTCGTGGGGGCTGTGCCTTATGTGATGGTGCGCGCCTTCCCGCCGGAAGTTCGCTTCACCGGCATCTCGTTCTCCTACAACGTTTCGTACGCCATCTTTGGCGGGCTGACGCCGATTGCCGTCACCGTGCTGATGGGCGTGTCGCCGATGGCTCCCGCCTGGTATGTACTGGCGCTGTCGCTGATGGGGCTGGTGCTGGGCATCTGGCTGCGTCAGAAACCGGTGAATGCACCGGTTCTGGCCGGATAGCAGGGCAGGCCGGGTATTGGCGAAGCCGCCACCCGGCTGATGGATTAGTGCGAAGGGGGATAGCTCAGGATAATGTTGTCATCCGGAATGTGGGTGAAGCGGGTGATAATGGTGTGGTAATCCGCCAGCGGGTCGACATCCTTAAATTGCGTTGGATAGAAGATTTTGCTCAGCGCCTCAATGGCGATGATGTTGTACGGATTGTTGTAGAAGTGGTGATAGAGCGCGCCGGTGTGGCCTTCCGCGACGGCCGGAATGCTCGACACGCCCTGACGCGATAGCAGCGCAGTGAACGCTGCGGTCACGTCGCCAGCCGGGACGTTATAGCCGAACGGGATCACCGCCGTGCCTTTACCCGGGCGTTTAGATCCGGTCATCAGGTAGTAATCCGGGTTCATCGAGATAATTTTTTCGACGGAGATGTTCCCGGTTGCGCCCGGCAGCAGCTGTGAGCCAATGTTGATCCCGCCCGCAGCCTCGACCAGCCCGCCCCAGCCGTTGCGCGCATGGGTAAAGCAGCAGCCGTTATCCATGCCACCGACACCGGCAATCGGCTCGATAAACACCAGGGGTTTTTTAGCGATGCCCGCCAGGCGCTGGTGGAGAGTGTCCAGACGCTGTTGATAGAAGTCGATATAGGCCTGCGCGCGCGCCGTCTGGCCCAGGACGTTACCCAGCAGGGCAATGCTCGGCAGGGTGTTTTCAACCGGATGCAGTTCGTAGTCAACGAAAATGACCGGTATATGCAGCGCGTCGAGTTTCTCCAGTACGCCAGTTTGCACCAGCGAAGGTTTGGCGCGAAGCTGGGCGATCATCAGGTCCGGCTGGCGAGAAATCACGGTTTCCAGATCCACGTTCCCCTGGTCGGAAAACTTCATGTCGAGGATCTTCTCTGCTTCCGGCCATTTTCGCTTCAGCACGTTCCAGGTTTCAGTGTCCTGCTTCTTCGGCAGGTTATTCCACGCCACCACGCTGGCAAACGGGTTGTCGCGCTCCAGTAGCGCCAGCGTGAAGATATCGCGCCCGTCCTGCAAAATGATGCGCTGCGGCTTGTGTTCAATCGTGACCGTGCGGTTATCCAGATCTTTTACCGTGACCGGCCAGCTCTGCGCCTGGGCGATGAAAGATGAAAGGAGCAGTGCCAGACCGCCTGCGGCGGCGAGAAGTTTTCTGAGCGTCATGTTTTCCCCGTCTGTTTTAGTAAGGCGTTAACCCGTCAACCACCACGTGCGGCAGCCCGCGCGAACAGTATTCAACCCGACCCTGCACGCCGTAGACCGTTGCCAGATTTGCAGCGTTCACTACCTCTCCCGGCGGCCCGCTGGCAATCAACTCGCCGTCTTTGAGCATCATGGCGTAATCGGCATGGCGCAGCGCAATGTTGATGTCGTGGATCACCACCACGGTGACGATATTGCGTAGCCGCGTTTCGCGCGCCACGATATCCATGACGTGAAACTGGTAGTTCAGATCGAGGGCGCTGAGAGGTTCGTCCAGCAGCAGCAGGTCCGGCTGGCGGATAAGAGACTGCGCCAGGCCAATCAGCTGTTTCTGCCCGCCGGAAAGCTGGTCAAGAAAGCTCATCGCCAGGTGCGCGACGCCGAGCTTATCAAGGATGGCGTAGGCCTCTTGCTCAACGTTTTCACTCTGCTCGCTGCCGCTGGCCCGGCGGGCCACGATGACCGATTCCAGGGCGTGAAGGTGCACTCCCTGCGGCAGGGACTGCGGCAGATAAACCACCTTCTGCGCACGTTGGGCGGAGGGCATCGTCATCAGGTCTTCCCCATTGAGCTGTAACGCCCCCTGGGCGGGATTGAGGTCAGCGAGGGCGCGCAGCAGGGTCGACTTACCCGAGCCATTGGGGCCGAGCAGAGCGGTAATTTTCCCGCGTGGCAGGCAGGGTGTATTCAGCCCGGTGATAATTTTTTTCTTGCGATAGCCGGTGTGCAGATCGCGAACGAGCAGGCCGTCGGTCATACATTCCCCCGGTTACGAATAATGATGCTCAGGAAGAAGGGAACGCCAACGAGCGAGGTGACAATGCCAACGGGAATAATGACGCCGGGCACCATGTTCTTCGAGAAGACCGAGGCCAGCGACAGCACCAGTGCGCCAATCAGCATACTGCCGGGCAGGTAAAAGCGGTGGTCCTCCCCAAACATCATCCGCGAAATGTGCGGCGCGACCAGGCCGATAAAGCCGACCGGCCCCACAAAGGCGACGGTCAGTGCCGAGATAATGCTGATGCGGAACAGCGTGGTCATGCGCAGTTTCTTCACGTTAATACCGAAGCTCACGGCACGATCTTCCCCCAGGCGCAGCGCCGTGAGTTTCCACGCGTTTTTCAGCGACAGCGGGATGATAACCACCAGCGCGACGGCCAGGATCGCCAGCTTATCCCAGGAGGCTCTTGCCAGGCTGCCCATCGTCCAGAAGACCAGCCCCTGCAGCGTATCTTCACTGGCAACGAACTGCAGAATGGAGATCAGGGCGTTGAAGGTAAACACCAGCGCGATCCCGAACAGCACCACGCCCGAGGTGGCGACACGGGTCCAGCGGCTGATGCCGTCGAGAATAAAGCAGGCCAGCAGCGCAAAAACAAAGGCGTTGGCGGGAATAAACCATTTGTCGTCGATGCCGGGAATGCCCAGGCCAAGCACAATCGCCAGCGCGGCGCCGAACGAGGCGGCAGACGACACGCCGAGCGTAAAGGGGCTGGCAAGCGGATTGTTCAGGATGGTCTGCATCTCTGCACCGGCAAGCCCCAGCGCCATCCCCACGGCCACAGCCATCAGCGCGAACGGCAGACGAATATCCCAGACAATGACGCGCGTACCTGCGTCGGCGGCGGAGGCGTTGACGAGGGTGTGCCAGAGGGTCGAAACCGACATGCCGGACGGCCCGAGCGTAAAGTCGAGAAGCAGGGAGCAGACAATTAAAAGCAGAAGCGCGCCCGCAAGGGCGTATCGGCGCAGCACAACCCGGCGATAGTGAGAGGCAATGGTCGATTCGTCAGGCTTTACGCTGGCGACAAGGCTGGAGTTCATTGGATAACCTTATGCAACACAACAACATCGTGATGCCTCCCACCGTTCCTGTGGAGAGCGCTGCATGATATCCAATATCCGGGAGGCTCCGGCGACGATATTTAAAGTGATAATGCTTATCAATTCAATATTGAAATAACGGGTGTTTCATTGACGAACTGTTGGAGTTTTGGCGCAAAATTAAGCGAAGCGGGCAGGGGAGTGGGGGGGGGGGGGGGGGGGGGGGGGGGGGGGGGGGGGGGGGGGG
>NZ_JASCAM010000019.1:0-52136 GCF_029967835.1 Enterobacter sp. V87_3
TCCTTTTTTTCCCGGATAGTCGGCAAAAACTCTTCTCACAATGACGTCGTTCGGATGGATTGAGTGGAAACCTATGCTTAGCGGAAAAGAAATAAAACACATGCTTAAAGGAACGGCAGTTTTATTACTGTCACTCTTTTTAGTCGCCTGTAGTGGAAGCAGCAGTCCGGCGCCCGATGGTGATGAAATAAAAATAAATCTGCTGGCGGCAAGCGATATTAACCCCAATGAAATGGGCGATCCGGCGCCACTCAATATATTTATTTATAACGTCAAGGATCTGGATGTTTTAACCAATGCGGATTTCTATGAAATTGTTGAGGGGACCAGCAAGCCTGTACAGGCGGCTGCTTCAAAAGTCTATGAAGCGATTTTACAACCCGGAGAGTCGCGCACCATTCTGATTAAACCAGACGGTACTACACGCAGCCTTGCTTTCATTGGCGCCTATCGCAGCCTTAATGATTCTCTGTGGCTGGCGAGTTGGGATCTGCCAGAAAAGAAAAAGTCGTGGTGGCGGCCGAGTTTCTTTAGCGATGATTCGCGTGAGTTGAATGCGCATTTCCAGAAAACAGCAATAACAATTAAAGAAATGGATTAAACCGTGAGAACGAATAAAGTCGTCTGGAGTGAAGGGCTGTTTCTTCGTCCGCAGCTTTTTCAACAGCAAGAACGCTATTTTGAATACTACGCACATAAAAGAGCATCGACCCTGAGCCCCTTCTTTTGGGGATTCTCGCAGTATGAAATCGACCGCGAGGCGCTGTCCTATGGCAAGCTGGTGCTGCGTACCGCACGCGGCGTATTGCCGGACGGCACGCCGTTTGATGTGCCCGACCACGCCGATTTACCCGAGCCGCTAACGATTTTGCCAGAACATCTGGGCAAGACGATTTATCTGGCGGTACCGTTACGCCTTGATAATAGCGATGAGACAATCTTCAGCCAGCATGACGCCAGTTCGCTGGCGCGTTTTCGCGCGCAAGAGACGGAGCTGTGCGACACCAATGCGATTCGCCAGGGGCCGAAGCCGGTTCAACTGGCCAAACTGCGTCTAAGGCTGATGTCGCAAACGGAAATGACCGAATCGTGGATTGGCCTGCCGCTGACCCGCGTGAAAGCCATTCAGCCTGATGGCAGCGTGCTGTTACATCTGGACGATTATATCCCGCCCGTCACCGGCTATGCGGCGAACCCGCTGCTGAGCGAATGGCTGACCCACCTTAATGGTCTGGTCAAAATGCGCGCCGGGATGCTGGCGCACCGCCTGTCGGCGTCCGACGGCAAGGCCAGCGCCAGCTCCGAAGTGGTGGATTATCTGCTGCTGCAGATTTTCAATAAATACGAGCCGATTCTCGACCACCTGCGCCATATTCCGGAACTGCCGCCCATCGTGCTTTATGAAGAGCTGGCGAAGCTGGCGGGCGAGCTTTCAACCTTTGTGCGCACCAAAACGCGTCGTCCCAAGAGCGCGCCTGGCTATGACCACGCCAGCCTTTATCCTTCCATTCGTCCCCTGGTCGACGATGTGCATGACCTGCTGAACCAGATCCTGGTGCGAGCCGGGCAGCTTATTGATCTGCAGGCCAAAGGCAACGGCGTCTGGGCTGCTTCGATGCTGCCAAACGAGCTGCGTTCGTTCTCAAACCTGGTGCTGGCCGTTCATGCGCAGCTGCCGATGGACGTATTGCAGCAGCAGTTCCAGGCGCAGGCCAAAATCAGTGCGCCGCAACAGCTCCATGAACTGGTTCGCTCGCACCTGCCGGGCCTGGTGTTGCAGGGGCTGCCGGTACCGCCGCGTCAGATCCCCTACAGCACGGGCTACGTCTATTTTGAACTGCTCAAAAATGGGCCTTTCTGGGACAAGATTTCAACCACCGGCGCGCTGGCACTGCACATTGCGGGTGAGTTCCCTGGCCTGAAGATGGAACTTTGGGGAATCAGGAACTGATGAAAGACGATATCAACCCGCAAGTCTCCGCGGAACCGACGGAGTTCGAAGACAGCTCGCCGCAGGCGTTGGGTAAGTTCCTTCTGGATGAGCAGGGCGACTGGATACAGGAGCCGGAAGCAACGTCGAAAGGGGAAACAGGATCGGTTGGCGACCCTACGCCACGTGGCGAACACGCGCTGAAAAGCGAAAGCGTGCAGCAGCGGATCTTACGCGTGAAGGCGGCGGAGAATCCGCTGCTGGAAGCCGCGCAGCCGCTGCTGCGCGCGCTTGGCGATATGCCGGAGCAGATTAACGATATTACCCATGTTGAGATCCTTAAAAATACCCTTAAAAGCCAGATCACGCTGTTCGGCGTTGTCTGCGACGAGGTGAACATCCCGTGGAAAAAGATGGCGATCGTACGGTATTGCCTGTGCACCGCGCTTGATGAGGCGGCGCATACCACGGCATGGGGACTTGAGGCGGGCTGGTCGCAGAGCAACCTGCTGAACCACTTCGAAGGGGACAACGACGGCGGGAATAAATTCTTCCTGCTGGTTGGCCGCCTCTCCATGAATCCCACTGAATTCGCGGATGTGCTGGAGGTTTTACTGCGCATCCTGGGGCTGGGGTTCGAAGGACGCTACAGCATTATTGAAGAGGGTGACCGCCAGCTCAGCAAGATCCGCCAGCGCCTGTTGACCCTGATCCAAAGCACGCGCAACACCACTCCGCCCGCCCTGTCGCCGCATGGGCTGCAGCCGCACGGCCCTGCGGTGCGCGAGAAGATTGTCATTCCCGTGCGGCTAAGCGCGCTGTGCGCTGGCGTACTGGTGGCGTCGTCGTTTCTCTGGTGCAAATTCTGGTTACTGTCGCGCACCGACGGCATCACCAATGGCATCTATGCCATGCAAAACCTCAGCGTGCCCGTGGCGCAACCTGCCATGCGTCTGAAGCTGGCGGTGCTGCTGCGTAACGAAATCAGGCAGCAGCTTCTGAGCGTGGATGAGAGCCAGAAGCAGAGCAAAGTGGTGCTGAAAGGGGATGCGCTGTTCCTGTCCGGATCTGTCCGTGTTCAGCCTGAGATGGTGAAAGTCATAGAACGTATCGCCAGCGAAGTTCGACGCGTGAACGGCGACGTGGTGATTGTCGGTCATACGGATGCCACGCCAATCAGTCGGCCAGGCTTGCCTAATAACGTTGTGCTCTCGGAAAAACGCGCGGCGGAAGTGGCGCAATATTTTATTTCGGCTGGGCTGCCTGAGAGCAAAGTGAAAGTCCGCGGCGTGGGGAGTAGTCAACCCGTGGCGTCCGATGCGACGGCTCAGGGAAGGGCGAAGAATCGCCGTGTCGAGTTTTTTGTCACGTATTAACGAGGACGACAATGTCTTATTTAAATAGAGTCTTCACCACGCGGTTTATGAAGACGCTGCTGATTGTGTGCTGTGCTGCCTTACTGATCGCCGCCATCTGGTTCCTGGGACCCTTCTTTGGATTTGGTGAATCTCGTCCTCTGCAGAGCATTGAATCGCGCATTATTTTTATTCTGCTGGCGGCATTTTGCCTGGTCTGCCTCTGGCTGGGCTGGCCCGCGTTTATTGCGCTAACCGCGACGCTGTGCGTGGTTGTCTGGGTCTTTGGCCCCTTCCTGTTGGTGGGTGAAAGCTGGCCTGTTGCGCCGGTGAGCGTCAGGCTGGCGATCATTGCCGTTATTTTGCTGGTCGCATTGTTATACGGCTTGTGGTTATTACTGCTGGCGCTGAAAGACAACCCGACGTTGCTGAATAAGTTTGCCCGCAATAAGGGGCCGGTCGCGGACGATAACAGCGCGGAAGTGATGGCGGTCATCAGTAATGCGGTTAATTACGTCAATAAAAGCCACGGCACGCTGTCGTTTTTCCAGCGCGTGATCCTGGCGCGTAAGCCGCTGGATGTGCTGCCCTGGTATATGATGATCGGCACCGCCGGTGCCGGTAAAACGTCAGCTATCCTCGCGTCCGGCCAGAATTTCCCGCTGCCTGAGCAGCTGAATCAGGTCGGGAAACCAGCTTCGCCTACCCGCAACTGCGAGTGCTGGTTCGCTAATGACGCGATCTGGCTTGATACCTCCGGGAAATACATCAGTGAGACGGAAACCTACCTCAGCGAGTGGCGCGCGATCCTGAAAGCGCTGAAAAAACACCGTCCGGTCAAGGCGATTAACGGTGTGGTGCTGACCTTTTCCGCCGCCGACGTGATGTGCCGCAATAAAGCCGAACTGTTTGAGCTGGCGGCCAGCCTGCGGGCAAAAATTGAGGATGCGCGTCAGACGCTGGGCGTGCGTTTTCCGGTATATGTGCTGGTAACGAAACTCGATCAGTTACCAGGCTTTACCGAATATTTCAGGATCCTGACCGATCAGGAGCGCGAGCAGGTCTGGGGCGTGACGTTCCCTTATGGCGATGCCAAAAGCGCTTCCGTTTCGGGGCTGCGTAGCCAGATCGCCGAGGAGTTCTCCCTGCTTGAAGAGCGTCTGGAGCGCGAAATGATCGTGCGTCAGCAGGAAGAGTATGACCACCGGGATCGCAAAAAGATGTACGCGTTACCGCAAGATTTCCATCTGCTTTCCGGGATGGTGGCGGAAGTGGTGCATAACATCTTTTTTGCCTCCCGCTACGATGAAACGCAAAGCTATACCCAGCTGCGCGGCATCTATTTTAGCAGCAGCCATCAGCCGATCGATTTTAACCTGCTGAATAACCAGAGCGTGATTCGCCACTGGTCAAACTACGTCGAGCATAAGTCGCCGGAGGTGATGGCATCGCTGAGCGCGAAGTCAGATGACCAGGACTTCCTGATAAACGATGTCTCCTATGGGCGGCAATACTTTCTTAAACAGCCCTTTAGCGAGGTGATCGTTAAAGACCTGCATCTGGCGCGCTATAACCTGGCCAACCAGTCAAAGTATCGCCTGCAACGCTTCCTGGGACATACGCTGTGCATTGTAATCGCCTTTATTTTGCTGAACGGCTTCTATAACAGCTATCACAACAACAGCGGTTATCTGGATGCCATCGAGACAAAAGTGGCTGCGCTGCGCGGCGAAGTTAACCGCTTTAACCAGGCGGCGAACGACACCATGCTGCCGCGTCTGCTGGCGATGTCACGCTCGCTGCCAGATTACGGCACGCTGGATGTGTTCAACCCGTTACTGTCATGGCGTTATGGGCTGTATACCGGCACGGACGTGGCGACGGCGTCGGATTCGCTCTATCAGTATTTCCTGCAACGACTGCTGCTGCCGCAAATCCAGCAGCAGGTGGTAGTGGCGTTACAGGACGCGATTGATAGCAGTGACGCTACGCGCATCTACAGCCTGTTAAAGCTCTATCTGCAGGTCTCCGGCCAGGGCAAGTTCGACAAGCAGGAGATGATCGCCAGCATTACCCAACTGTGGGAGCAAAATGGCAAGCTCCAGCCCTATGAAGAGCGTCAGGTGTTTGTCTCGCATCTGACCCAGCTTTTTGCCGTGCCTGAGTGGAGGCGTTTTGGTCAGGATGCGGATGAAGGGCTGCTGAAATACGCGCGGGCGGTGCTGGAACGCGAAGACTTAGCCAGCCGCCTTTACGGGCGTATCAAAGCCTCGCTTGCGCAGGATGCGCCAGCGGATTTAACCCTCGGTGAAATGGCTAAATCCCAGGGCGGCGACCTGTTTACCCTGAGCGATGACTATAGCGAGAGCGCCATTCCCGGCCTTTTTACCCGAGCCGGTTATTACGAGGCGTTTAAAAAAAAAATGGGTCCGGGGCTGATGCTGTTAGCGCATGAGGATGCCTGGGTCCTGGGAAAAGCGAAGCCGGACGCTGCACCCCCCAAAATAGCCATCGGCAACGACGGCACGCTGGTTAACCCGGTGCAGCAGCAAATCCTTGCCCTCTATCTGGATGAATATACCCAGCGCTGGCAGGATTTTCTGAGCCATATTCGCATTAAAGAGAATGTGCTCACGCAGGATTACGGTATGGCGGGCGTGACGGCAAATATCTATATGCTGCGTACGCTCAGCGCCTCCAACTCGCCGCTGGTGAATCTCATTCAGCGTATTGTGAATGAGACGACGCTGGTGAAAAGCGATGAAAAATCGCTGCTGGATAATGTCAGCACCAAAGGGCGAATTCTGAACGCGGCGGAGAAGGTGAGCCTCGCTTACGCCAGCATGGAAAAGAAGTTGCTCAGGGAGCGGGTGGATAACCCGTTCGCTGCGCTGCGTGAATTTGCCACCGGCAGCCGCGAACTGGCGCAGGATGGAAGCCCGGCGATGACCGGCGCGGAGCTGGGCAAGCTGATGGGGGCGTTAAGCGAGCAGTACACGCTGTTTGTGATTTACGACGATGCGCTGAAAAACGGGAACTCACCGTCGCTGCCGAACACGGCCCTGAAAATCAGTGCCGAATCGCAAACCTGGCCCGATCCGCTGAGCCACCTGGTGGGGCCGCTGCTGGACAGCGTTTACCATCACGCCAGCCAGGAGGCTATTGCCAGAAGCAATGAAGGCATTGAGGAGAGTATCGGACAGGTTTGCCGCACCACGCTTAAGGGACGTTATCCTTTCGCCGATACCACGCGTGAAGTTAAACGCGCAGACTTTGAACGCTTTTTTGGCGTGGGCGGCCTTGTTGATGAATATTACAAAAAACACCTCGCGGATAAAGTCGATACCTCTTCGCAGCCGTGGCGTTATAAAGGCGATGTCGAGACGGATGATGCGAATATGCTGGCGTTTTTCGAGCAGGCGGCAGAAATACGCGAAGCCTTTTTCCAGGGCGAGAATGGCCGGAAGCTAGCGCTGGCGTTTGATATTTCGGTTCTGCATCTGGACCCGGCGGTTACGCAGCTCAATATGAATTTTGACGGTCAGCAGGTGAATTATGCACACGGGCCGGTTTCATCAACGTCGGTCGTCTGGCCAACGTCACGCGCCGTATCAAAAACGACAATGAATGTGACCCCCAGGGCCGCGACGGGGAACTCGGCGCTGATGTTTAGCGGTCCATGGTCGCTTTTACGCTGGCTGGATAGCGCCCGCGATATTTCCTCAACCGACAATGATGAACTGATTTTACGTTATTCGCTGGACGCCAGACGTGCCGACCTCGAGGTCCAGGGGTTAACCTTCAAAGATCAGCTGGTTGTGGATATGTTGAAAGATTTTCGTTGTCCTGGCGAATATTAAATCCGAGGGGAAGATGTCTCTACGACTGTATTTACTTGGTGGTGAGTCGCGTGCCAGTCCGTTTGTCAGAATGAGAAAAAAACAGCGCCAGACGGAGGCTTTTATTTCTCAAAAAATTCTGACAAACATGGCGGCAGCAATGACAGACGAATATTTGTCTACGGCATATCCGTGGTGTTTTGTCATATCGTCCAGCACTGCACAGGATAAATATCATTATGTCGGGGCGTATAAAGTTCTTTGTAATGAACAAGGTGAAAAAAGGCTTATTGGGATGTACAGCGCGGTCTCACACCAGTGGCTGAATAAGAACATGCAGGCTGAATTTCCGCTGACCTTCTGGATGAGTAGAATTTTAAATATGGTACAGGAAAAGGATTTTTCTGCCCGCAACACACCCTTGCTGCGGCAATGGCGCACGGCATTGCAGCGTGCCTATTCGCCATTTTGGGAGTCTTTTGCGCTGACGCCAGCCTGGCGTTTTAAAACGCGTTCGCAGGCCTTACTCAGGGAGGGATCACAGGAAGACTATTGCATCCGGAAAAGCGATGGAGTTGACGTTATGCCATGGAAAAACTGGCCTGACTGCCTGTTAAACGAGTCAGGAATATGGTTATGGCGGGAAAGTCGACACAGAAAAATATTGGATTCACAACGTATCAGGTGAATATATGTCACGTACTATAACATTAAGCAGTCCGGCGATGCCGTCGTTGCTGGGCGATACCGCTCTGGTCATCTCTAAGCTGGATGGCGAAGAAGCGCTGTCGTCCCTGTACTCCTATGTGATTACGGCTAAAACCCCGGCTAACCCGTTAATTCCCTGGCAGGCCGCGTCGAATGTCGATTTAAAAGCGTTAATCGGCAAAGAAATGACCGTCACCATTGAACTGGATGGCAACGGTCTGGGGGATATTTTTGCTATTGGTAAAGATACCCGGGAAATTTCAGGAATGGTGCAACGCGCCCGTTATGTCGGACGCGATGGTAATCAGGCACTTTATGAGATAGTGATTCGCCCATGGCTACATCTGGCAGAACTGACCTCTGACTTCAAAATATTCCAGCAAAAAAGCGTGGTGGATATTATTGATGAGGTGTTAGGTGAATATAACTTCCCGTTAGAAAAAAGATTGTCGGGAAGTTATCCGCTGCTGGATTTCCAGGTTCAGTATGGTGAAACCGACTTCAACTTTATTGAACGGTTAATGGAAGAGTGGGGTATTTACTGGTTCTTTGAACATGCAGAGCAGCACCACAAACTGATTTTGGTGGATAACGTCGGGGCGCATAAACGTTTCCCGAGTGAAGCCTATCACGTGATTCAGTATGCTGCCGATCGTCCAAAGATGGACCAGGAATATATCAGCCAGTTCCATTTCCAGGAGACGATTACCTCCGGGAAATGGGTCACCAATGATTATGATTTTACGAAATCACGCGCCGATATCATGGCGCTGGACAGCAAGCCGCGTAAAACCAGTTTCAACGATATGGAGATCTTCCACTGGCCTGGCGATTACGAGCAGCCCACTATCGGTGAGCAGCTGGCGCGGGTGCGCATGGAAGAGCGCGGGGCGCTCGGCTCACGCTGCGAAGGATCCGGCGAACTGCGCGGTATTGCCTGCGGGTGTGACTTTGAACTGGTGAATTATCCCGTCGAAAAAGCGAATCGCGAATACATGATTCTGCGAAGCCATCTGCTGGTGGAAGAGATTAATCAGGTGACCGGCGTGGATGAGTTCCGCTATCACTGCGATTTTACCGTTCAGCCAACCACCAAGATTTATCGCCACCCGATGACGGTGCCCAAGCCGAAAACCAGCGGACCGCAAACAGCTATCGTTGTGGGGCCTGATGGCGAAGAGATCTGGACCGACGAATACGGCCGCGTAAAAGTGCGTTTTTTGTGGGATCGCTACGGTAAAAACAGAGAGTCCGACTCCTGCTGGTTACGCGTGAGCCAGGCCTGGGCCGGCAATAACTTTGGCGGGATCTATATTCCCCGTATCGGTCATGAAGTGATTGTCGACTTCATTAACGGCGATCCAGACAGACCGCTGATTATTGGCAGCCTGTACAACAACGTCACGATGCCGCCGTGGGATTTGCCGGTAAACGCCACGCAGAGCGGGCTGGTCAGCCGCACCGTGGGCGGAGGGCGCAGCAACTTTAACGGCATTCGCTTTGAAGATAAGCCCGGGCTTGAACAGTACTGGGAACAGGCCGAGCGCAATATGTCGCGTCTAACCAAGCAAAACGAGGATCAGACGATTGGCATGAACTCCAACGTGAATGTCGGCCTGTCGCGAAACTTGTTTGTTGGCGCGAACTATATGTCGGACGTGATCGGCAACAGTAGCGCCATGATCGGCGGCGCGCTGGCCATTCAGGTGGGAGGAGGCCAGACCGATAACGTGGCGCTGGCGAAGGGAATTAACGTCGGCGGTGCGTTTATGACGACCGTAGGCGGCTACCACTCTTTGTCCGTTGGCGGTGCTCATCAGGTAAACGTGGGGGGGTATCACTCTCTGGCGGTCGGCGGCGCAAGCACCACCGTTGCGGGAGGGGCGATGACGCTCTCTGCGGGCGGCGAGCTGGTGATCTCGGCGAAGAAGATCAAAATCGTTGGTTCCGATCAGGTCATTATTCAGGGTGGCACGGTCGAGCTTAACCCGGGCGACTGCTGCGATAACTGCGGCGGTGGCGGCGGGGGAGGTGGTGGCGGCGGAATGATTGGCCTGCCGGGCCTGCCTGCGATTTCAGCGCTGTTTGGCGTTGTGCTTCCGTTACCGCCACTGCCGACGCCAACGCCAACGATTCCACCTACGGACACGCCGACGCAATCCCCGACGGAGACCCCAACGGAATCCCCGACGGAAACGCCAACGGAATCTCCGACGGAGACACCAACGGAATCTCCGACGGAGACACCAACGGAATCTCCGACGGAGACGCCAACGGAATCCCCGACGGAGACACCAACGGAATCCCCGACGGAGACCCCAACGGAAACCCCAACGGAAACGCCAACGGAGACCCCGACGGAGACCCCGACGGAGACCCCGACGGAAACGCCGACGGAGACCCCGACGGAAACCCCAACGGAGACCCCGACGGAAACGCCGACGGAGACCCCAACGGAGACAGGCAGCGCAACGCCTGAACCCTAATGTGCATCTGACGACGAATACATTTCGTCGTCACCCACCAATTTCAAAGGAGAGTGAAATATGCAAAACGCAGCACGTGTCGGAGATGCTACCGCTCACGGTGGCGCCTTATGTTCCGGGTCGGGCGATGTCTACGTTAACGGCATTCCCGCCGCGATGGTGGGCGTCAGTATCGCGCCATGCGCGCTGTTACATGGTGCAGCACCCGTGGCAGTCGGATCAGGATCGGTCTTTATCAACGGCGTACCGGCCGCCAGACTGGGCGATGTCACCGGGTGCGGGGCGGCTGTCATAACGGGCTCTGGCGATGTCTATATCGGTTAACGAGATGAAGTTCCGTTTTCAATGGCCCACATCGCGCCAGCCCGTGTCGCTGCAGGAAGGTATTACGGCGGATCGGGCCATCGCGTTAGAGGTAAGCAGTGGGGTCTTTGGACCCCACAGCCAGGTGCCGGAGGGGCAAGATGCGGTGGCTTTTTACTGGCATTTAACCCGCCCGGTCATGCGGAACTTTTGCGTTAACGCCATCTGTTTGCTGGATGGCGTAGAGCTTTGCTATGGCGAAAGCCAACCCCTGCGCGTCGGCAGCCATCTTCAGGTAGGCCACTTCAGGCTTGAGATGGGTACGGACGACGACGACGCGCTAGCGCATCAGGAATTGTTGCCGATTATCGGTGCGGATAATACATGGCAGGCAACGGACAAGATCCCCGAAGTTGAAGAGATTTTGCCGAACGGCGGCAGTTATATAAATGACTTACATTATTTCAATAACGTTATCGCGCAACGAAACAGTGATGACGTATTGAAAATGCTTGAAATCGAGTACAAACGGTTCCTTATCTGGCAAGAGCAGGGACGCCAGTATTTCGATAACGTCAGCAATGAAGCCGCTTATCTCATCAAAACTGATAATCAGTTTGACCGCGTAAAAGAATGCCTTAAAGAAAAGACCTTAACGGAATGTATCGTCGACAGAACTTTTCTGATGGAAAAGGTCTGGCCCGATTTTGAAAGCAGCGGTATCGCGGACGATATTTTTGCCGAAGAAGAAAAAATCGATTTACTCAAATCTCTGTCACCCGACCCGATCGTGGCGAAAGGAATGAATCAGGTACCCGAACTGGTGTTTCGTGATTTCCACAAAATTGGCCTCGATTCTCACTATTAATAACAGGAGTTACTATCATGCAGGATATTACGACATTAACTGAAACACTGAAAACCTCTTCTCTGAACAATTTGCTGGAGCAGGTACTCTCGCAGGTGAAGGCATCCCCAGACGATCTCAAAGCCCGGGAAGTGCTGTTTAAATTGTATTGCGTCGATGGCGCGTGGGATAGCGCATTACTGCAGCTGCAGACGTTATCGCTACTTGATGAGGAAATGAAAAAACAGTGTGAGTTATATAAAAATCTCGTCTTTAGTGAAATGCAGCGTACGCAGGTTTTATCCGGTGAGCGTCTGGCCGCAACATTACAGGGTGATATGCCGCAGTGGATGGCGAAACTACACGAGGCCAACGGGCAATATTGCCAGGGCAATATGGCGCTATCAGATATCACGCGATCTGAAGCCTTTGAACTTGCTCCGGAAAGCCGTGGTAAAAGTGATACCCTGGGCGAATTTACCTGGATTGCAGACAGTGACGGGCGTCTCGGGCCTGTGTGCGAGTTTATTTGCGCCGGAGGATATCGTTGGCTGCCGTTCTCTGAAGTCCAGCAACTTCGTATTTCAAAACCGAAAGATCTGATCGACCTTCTCTGGACACAAGCCTCCGTTAATGTTGCAGGGGAAGAGTATTTTGGCTTCATTCCGGCGCGCTACCCGATTATGGCGGATGATGGCCAGGACTATAAGCTGGGGTCAAAGACAGAGTGGTCGATGTTGTCCGATCTGCTCATTCTCGGCCATGGCCGTAAGGTACTGATTACCGACAGCTGTGAACATTCGATCATGGAGGTGGGTGAGATTGTATTCGAATAAATCCTTTACCCGAGAAGGCCGCTATCTTCCTACACTTCTTGAGCGGTTACAGGATGACGAACCTAAAAGCCCACACGATCGCACCAGACCAGTCGATGTTAAAACGATACGTCAGCTGGTTCAAAAAGATATTGCTGATTTAATTAATCATACAAATATCGAGGATACGCTCAACGAGCAACGCTATAAAGCAGTAACGGAATCGGTGCTTAATTATGGTATTCCGGCGCTGATCGGCAGGCATGAAAATCGTAATAACTGGCAGGTTATCGAGCAGGCTATCCGTAAGGCTATCATTCGTTTCGAACCGCGTATTATCCCTGAAACACTGCTGGTGCGTTCATTGCAGGAAAGGGAACAGATGACGAGACATGCCGTTATTGCTTTTGAGATTAGAGGCCTAATTGACTGGCAGCCCCACCCGGTAGATTTGTGTATGAATGGCCGTTACGACATGGAGTCAGAAAAGGTGGATTTGAAACTTCTTTAATAAATATGAATTTATATTAAATAGAGAAATTTACCCTATAAATTAAGATCTTTCCTTGGGCAATTTTCTTGGTGAATTATCCTAAAATGTTTGATAGCCATTACCAAGAGAGAGGTTTTTGAATAATATCGAGGTGAGCTTTGTCTTAATTTGTAAAGTTCCTGGAGATCTGTTCCCGCTAGCGAATGCAGTTTATTGCATTTATTGTTTATCTTGCTGTTTGCGGAGATAACTTGCCTTAAAGGGAATGCAACACATGGGTGTGGAATATGTTGAATATATTGTTGATGGATTCTAACTATTATCGTGGGTTAGGGGTAAAATCCTTAATTTTGAGTCAATTGCCAAACGAACGTCTGAATGATGCGCGTTTTGCATTATCAACAGATGAAATGAGTAAGGATGACGCTAATATCATCTTCTATGATGATTTTGTAACGATTAATGTTTTGAACAGGAAGAAAATTCGTAGTAATAGCGACCGCTGGCTTAAAGATACCAGGGAGCCAGAAAAGCTCACGCTGCATGTTCCGTTTTTGGCCCGCAATCAAACGCTCAATGACGTATCGATGAAGATCGGTAAAATACTGGCGATCGCGACTGCGGACTATCATGTTCATTTCAATAAGAAAGATGCTTACTGGAGTTTTGGACTGAAGAAATACGCACAGCTCTCTGATGCGGAAACCGATGTCATGCTCTTAATTGGCAGGGGTTACAACAGCGGCGATATCTCACGAATGTTGAATCGCTCACGAAAGACAATCAGCACCCATTATCGTAACGCCAGTCGTAAAATGGGCGCCTCAAATCAGGCCGAGTTTTATCGTTACGCATCGTTTGTCGCCAGATGCGGATGTAATGAAAGAAACACGCTGTGTTTATAAATGGATTAGTGAAAGGCAACATTATGGATAATTATCACACCAGTCAGGGTGAGTGGCATCGTTTACTCTGCGCGTTACCAATCTATCTTTTTGTAAGTAATTCTGTTTGCGCTGCAAATAGTAACACTATTGTCATTGATGGAGGAAAACTCCATTTCGAAAATCTGACGCTTGTAAATGACACAAGCGGTGCCTTTATTATCCAGGCAAAAAACGGCGCAGAATTTAACGGCAGCCAGCTTTTTCTCACCAGTAGCGGAACGCGCGGCGGCGGGGCGTGGATAGACGATAGTATTTTCACGGGCGACAATCTGGAGATTAATGTTAGCGGTAACGCTGCCAGCGGCATTTATCTTGCGAACAATAGCTCTGCCACACTTTCTGATATCACGATCGCCGCCCAAAATAACGCGATGGGGCTAAATCTGGACGGGACCTGGTCAACGCAAGGCTTCGCTACCGCGCAGCTTAGCGACAGCGCCATTACCACCGAAAGCGGCGACGCCATCAAGGTTATGGCGGGTGATTTAACGTTGACCAATACGTCCGCCACAACGACCGGCGACAGTAGCTATGCGGTGAATGCCAATCAGGCCGCAACAGTAAACATTGATGGAGGCCGATACGCAACGCAGGGTAAATACAGCGATGCGGTGTGGGTCGTCAGCAGTGACTCCTCCGTCAATATAAACGACGCCACCCTCTCTACCGCAGGCGATCGTGCTATCGCGCTGAATGCGCAGAATGGGACGGCAACCATTACCAACAGTACCCTCGAAACCGCGGGACTTAACTCGTATGCCCTGTATAGCGGAAGGCAGCAGCTCACGGGCGATAAGCTGACCATTATTACCCAGGGTACCGGCGGGGCCGGCCTGTTTGCCGCAACCGGTGGGAAGGGAACCTTAACCAACAGCGATATCACCACGCACGGTGAACTTGCGGCAGGGCTACTGGCCTACCCGGGTTCGGCTATTACCGCCGATAACGTGCGCGTAGAGACCACCGGCAAACAAGGCTTTGGGCTATGGAGCCGTGCAGGGCAACTGGATATTAGCAACAGTACGATCGTGACGTCTGGCGATGCGGCAGCCGGTCTGTATGTGAATGGTTACTCCACCACGCTCAGCAATAACGTGTCGCTGAATAATGTGATGTTGCAAAGCGCGCAGGCGCAGGCGATTAATGCTGACACCACGACGCTGGCGCTGACGGTAAACGACTCTACGCTCAGCGGCGGCAACGGTCAGGTGATGAACGTGAGCCATTATGAGGATGCAGCTGATCCTGCTAACAACCTCTACAGCACCGTGACATTAACGGCGGCTAACAGCCAGTTAAATGGCGACATTACCTCCTCGGACGTTGCCAACAGCGTGGCGGTTGACCTGACGTCAGCCTCGGTGCTGAACGGCGCAGTTGATAACGCAACGTCGCTGGCGCTGGATACTACCAGCCGCTGGAACATGAGCGGCAGTTCGCTTGTCGGCCAGTTGACCAACAACGGCACCATCGCCTTCTCTGCGGGTAACGCGGCGGACACTCTGACGGTGACCGGGGATTATGCCGGAAACGGCGGGACGCTGATGTTTAACAGCGTGCTGGGGGATGACAGCTCGCCGAGTAATAAACTGATCGTCGGCGGTGACGTGCTGGAGGGGACGACCTATGTCGCTATCAATAATCTGGGCGGGCACGGTGCGCAAACCGTTGAAGGCATAGAGATTGTTGACGTTGGCGGACGCTCTTACGGCAATTTCGTGCAGTCGGGCCGTATTGTGGCGGGCGCTTATGATTACTCCCTCCTGCAAAAGGGCGAAAACTGGTATCTGACCAGCGAGGCGACACCGGTTGATCCGGATCCAGAACCTACGCCAGCCCCTGAGCCTGGTCCGAACCCCGATCCCACTCCCGCCCCTGAGCCGGGTCCGAAACCTGAACCTACGCCGGATCCGCAACGAAAAACGCCGGTGATTCGTCCTGAAGCGGGCAGTTACACCGCCAATATCGCCGCAGCCAATACCCTGTTTGCAATGAGTCTGCACGACCGACTGGGAGAACCTGGGTTTGTGGACGCCTTATCGGCACAGCCTGAAGTCACCAGCCTGTGGCTGCGTCAGGTCGGCGGCCACAACGGCTGGCATGACGGTAGCGGCCAGCTGACAACCCAGAGTAATCGCTATGTGGCGCAGATGGGCGGCGACGTGGCGCGCTGGAGTCGGGATGGCGTCGATCGCTGGCATGTCGGCTTTATGGCGGGCTACGGTAATAACCACAGTTCGACGCGCAGCGTAATGAGTGACTACCGCGCCAGCGGTTCCGTGGAGGGGTATAGCATAGGGGGTTACGCCACCTGGTATGCCAATGCCCCGGCGTCGCAGGGGGCCTGGGTGGACAGCTGGTTACTGTACAACTGGTTTACTAACAGCGTTCAGGGTAAAGAATTAGCGAGTGAATCGTACAAATCCCGGGGGTTCACCGCGTCGCTGGAGGCGGGTTATACGCATAAACTCGGTGAATTCACGGGGAGCAAGGGGACGCTGAACGAATGGTTCATCCAGCCTCAGGCGCAGGCGATATGGATGGGGGTAAAAGCCGATGATTTCCATGAGGCAAACGGCACCCGCATTCAAAGCGAAGGCGACGGGAATATCCGCACCAGGCTGGGCATTCGTACTTTCCTGAAAAGCCACCATGCGATGGATAACGATAAGGAACGCGTATTCCAGCCTTACGTTGAGCTTAACTGGATCCATAACACCCGTGACTTTGGCACGAAGATGGATGATGTGAGCGTTTACCAGGCGGGTGCGCGAAATCTGGGCGAAATCAAAACAGGCGTTGAAGGGCAGATCAACCCGCGGCTGAACACCTGGGGAAATATCGGCGTCCAGGTGGGTGATAAAGGCTATCACGATGCTGCGGCCATGGTTGGCCTCAAATATCATTTTTAACACCCCTTAAGCCACTGCCCCGGTCGCGCAGATCGCTACCGGGGCAGAATGTCAGGAGGAAGCTATTTTCCACTTTTCATGGAGAGACAATGCAGATCTTTTCTGGGGATTCATTTTTCGTGATTGGCCTTAAGGCCCTATCCATTAATCTTAATATTCCTGAACCTGAGAGCCTGATCATATTTGATACCGGGCAAGACTATATTTATGTGCTTGATGACAATGAGATCAGGCATCTTATCTATTCCGATCCAGTATCTGCTTTTATCCTCTGTCGACGTTCATTAATAAATCGAACGGCAGGGGTCAACATTTTCAGCATGCTATTAAGCGGATGGCGCTTCGGCTGCGCGAAGCAACGACATCCAAAGGAAATGACCACCAGAGAAGCGCTGATAATAAGGATGATTTGTTTAGGGATCAGCCAAAAGCATATTGCAATGAAATTGCACGTCAGCGAAAAAACGGTGAGTACCCATAAGTTAAACGCACTGCATAAGCTCAAAATTAAAAACGTCGCGATTTTTTTTAACGAGTATGCGGCCTGGTATCGTTTATGGATGCAGTATATGAACACGCAGCAGAGGGACACCCTACACGCGCAAACTCAGGGTAAACAGGCGTAAGGACAGACCGAGGCGTGAGGCTACGGGCACGCTGCCAGAAACGTCAGGGGAGACAAACCGGGAGAGCACAGGAGCAGGTTGAGGCTAAGTGTTTTGGCGGGCTCAGAATGCAAAAACGGACCTCCGTGGAGGTCCGTTCTTATGAATGAGTGGTGCCCGGACTCGGAATCGAACCAAGGACACGGGGATTTTCAATCCCCTGCTCTACCGACTGAGCTATCCGGGCAACGGGGCGCATTAAACCTGATTCACTTCCCGCCGTCAACGAATTTTGTGGTTTTCGTTGCAGACTGCGCACTCTCTCACCACTTCGTCGTCATCTTAAGCGAAAAAGTGTGTCCACAGCGCTGAAAGCGGCATGGCGATCAGCAGGGCGGGGAGCATATTGACCACCGCAAACATTTTGATGCCGCAGATGCGCAGCCCTGTCGCCAGCAGCAGCAGGCCGCCGACGGCGGTAAAGTCTGCCATCATCGCCGGCGTGGTGAGCGGCAGGATCAGCGTGGCGCAGGTGGCAAGCGCCAGCTGAATGAGCAGCATCGGCACGCAAATCGCCGCGACGGCGATGCCGAGCGTAGTGGCGAAAATGGTGGCGGTGAAGAAATCGAGAAACGCCTTCGCAATCAAAATGCTCGGATCGCCGGTCATCCCTTCCTGCATCGAACCGAAAATTCCGGTGCCGCTGGCGCAAAACAGAATAATGATGGCGACATAGTTTTGGATAAACGTCTCGTGCGAGCCGCTCTTCGCCTTGCCCGGCCGGGCAATCAGGTTTTTGGCTTTGCTGACCGCGCTATTGATCCCTTTTTCGAGATAGCAAAACTCACCAATCAGCGCGCCGAGCAGGGTGGCCAGCACCATGACCGGCAGGTTGGCGCATTTCACCACCAGCAGGATCCCGATACCCAGCGACGCCAGACCAAAAATGGATGGCATGGAGACGCGAATGCGTTCCGGCAATCGCTGACTTAATACGGCGCCAAGAACGCCCCCCAGTAATACGGCGCTGGCATTGATAAAAGGGCCAATGACCACGGTAAGCTCCTGTTATTTAATCATTCATTGTGCATCAGTATGGCATGAAGACGCCATTCTCTGCCTGATTTTGAATGAGATCGTGCATAATGATGCTGTCGGTTGGCGAAGAGGTGCTTCGCCCGGCACGTCTTTCGGCAGAATGGGTATTCTGTCCGGGGCCATTTTCCCCCTGCAACGGGTATTTGCGTTTATGAAATCACTGAAAATTGCCGTCAGCCGCGAGCTGGTTTCCCTGGTCTCCACGCATCGCGAAAAGGTGACGCTGGATAACACCGATTTTACCGACGTGGCGGCAGTCGTTCTTACGGTCGCTGACAGTTGCAGCGGCATTCTCGCGCTGCTGAAACGCACCGGGTTCCAGCTACCGGTCTTTTTGTTCTCACCGGAACCTGTAGAGATGCCTGACGGGGGGATGGCGGTGATGACGGGCAAAGCGCAGGAGTTCCTGGAACTGGAATCCGCCGCCTGTCGGTATGAAGAAAACCTGCTGCCGCCCTTCTTTGACACGCTCAGTCAGTATGTGGCGATGGGAAACAGCACCTTTGCGTGCCCGGGGCATCAGCACGGGGCGTTTTTCAAAAAACACCCGGCCGGGCGGCAGTTCTTTGATTTCTTCGGTGAGAACGTCTTTCGGGCCGATATGTGCAACGCCGACGTAAAGCTCGGCGATCTGCTGATTCATGAAGGCTCCGCCAAACACGCGCAAAAGTTCGCGGCAAAAGTCTTTCATGCCGACAAAACCTATTTTGTTCTGAACGGCACCTCCGCCGCCAATAAAGTGGTGACCAATGCGCTGCTCACGCGCGGCGATCTGGTGCTGTTTGACCGCAACAACCATAAATCTAACCATCATGGCGCGCTGATCCAGGCGGGCGCGACGCCGGTTTATCTTGAGGCGGCGCGTAACCCGTTCGGTTTTATCGGGGGTATCGACGAACACTGTTTTGACGAGGCGTATCTGCGTGACCAGATCCGAGAGGTCGCGGCGCAGAAGGCCGACCAGCCGCGTCCGTTCCGTCTGGCCGTCATTCAGCTTGGCACCTACGATGGGACGATCTACAACGCGCGTCAGGTGAT
Source organism: Enterobacter sp. V87_3 (assembly GCF_029967835.1). Taxonomy (NCBI): domain Bacteria; kingdom Pseudomonadati; phylum Pseudomonadota; class Gammaproteobacteria; order Enterobacterales; family Enterobacteriaceae; genus Enterobacter; species Enterobacter sp. V87_3. The sequence goes on from NZ_JASCAM010000019.1 coordinate 19,377, forward strand.
CGACAAGATCGGCCACCTGTGCGACTACATCCTGTTCGACTCTGCCTGGGTCGGTTACGAGCAGTTTATTCCGATGATGGCGGAAACGTCTCCGCTATTACTGGAGCTCAACGAGAACGATCCGGGCATTTTCGTGACCCAGTCGGTGCATAAACAGCAGGCCGGGTTCTCGCAAACCTCGCAGATCCATAAAAAAGATAACCACATTCGCGGCCAGGCGCGGTTCTGCCCGCATAAGCGGCTCAATAACGCTTTTATGCTCCACGCCTCCACCAGCCCGTTTTATCCGCTGTTTGCCGCGCTGGACGTCAACGCCAAGATCCACGAGGGTGAGAGCGGGCGCAGGCTGTGGGCGGAATGCGTCGAGCTGGGCATCGAGGCGCGTAAGGCGATTATCGCCAACTGCCGTATGATCAGGCCATTTATCCCGCCGGTAGTGGGTGGGCGTCCATGGCAGGATCACGCGACGCAGACCATCGCTCGCGAGCGCCACTTCTTCAGCTTTGAACCTGGCGCGAAATGGCATGGTTTTGACGGCTACGCCCGGGATCAATATTTTGTCGACCCGTGCAAACTGCTGCTGACCACCCCGGGGATCGATGCTGAAACCGGCGAGTACACGGACTTTGGCATTCCGGCGACCATCCTCGCGCACTACCTGCGCGAAAACGGCATCGTGCCGGAGAAGTGCGATCTCAACTCGATCCTGTTCCTGCTGACCCCGGCTGAAAGTGCTGAGAAGATGGCGCAGCTGGTGGCAATGCTGGGTCAGTTTGAGCAGCATATTGAAGACGACACCCCGCTGGCGGACGTCCTGCCGACCATTTACCAGAAGTACCCGGTGCGCTATCGCGACTACAGCATCCGCCAGCTGTGTCAGGAGATGCACGATCTCTACGTCAGCTTTAACGTCAAAGATCTGCAAAAGGCGATGTTCCGCAAGGAGAGTATGCCGTCGGTGATGATGAACCCGCAGGATGCCAATCAGGAGTATATCCGCGGCAACGTCGAGCTGGTGCGCATTCGCGACGCCGGCGGGCGTATTGCCGCTGAGGGTGCGCTGCCGTATCCGCCAGGTGTGCTGTGCGTGGTGCCGGGTGAAGTCTGGGGTGGGGCGGTGCAACGCTACTTCCTGGCGCTGGAAGAGGGCGTGAACATGCTGCCGGGCTTCTCGCCGGAGTTGCAGGGGGTCTACAGCGAAAAAGATGCGGACGGGATTAAGCGGCTGTATGGGTATGTGTTGAGGTAAACCCGTTGCCCGAACGTAGGCCCGGTAAGCTTGCGCCACCGGGCAAATCGCCGGGTGGCGCTAACGCTTACCCGGCCTACAAAACAGTCAGGCTTCTGCCCGTTTATACATCCTCCGCGGATGCCCAATCTTCCCGTACAACATCTCCACGCTCAAAAAACCTGCCTCCACGCAGTGCTCCAGATAGCGTCGGGTGGTGGTTTTACTCAGGCCGGTTTCACTCACCACGTCATCCACTGAAAAACAGTGTGCCGCTTTATCGTTGAACAGTGCCTGGACCCGCGCCAGCGTGTTCTCCTCAATCCCCTTATTGCCGTTATCCAGGCGGTAGTTCTTGGCCTGAAGCTGATAAAGCGAATCCACGTTCTGCTGGTCGACAATCTTCCAGACGCGCTGCTGCTCGGCAAACTGCACGAAGCGCTCAAGCGACTGGCTAAGCCGCTTCCAGGAGACCGGCTTGAGAATGTAATCAAACGCGCCGTTGCGGATCGCCTGGCTGCAGGTGTCCATATCGCTGGCGGCCGTGATAAAAATCACCGAGCAGTTGGCGCGGGTCAGCATGGGGTTGCCGATAAGCGTGATGCCCTTGCCGTCCGGCAGGTAGTTATCCAGCAGCATCAGCTGCGGACGCTTGCTCTCCAGCTGTACCTGCGCGTCCGCCAGCGACGAGGCAATGCCCACCAGCCTCAGGCGAGGATGCTTAGCGATAAGCTCAGCGTGCAGTTGCGCCAGTTCATTCTCGTCTTCAACGATCAGTACGTCGATAAGTTCATGTTGCATAGTCAGTATCTTCCAGTTCCTGCGCGGGTCGCCGGGCGGTTCCTGTGGCGGGAATAAACAGCGAAAATATCGCGCCGCGCGGCGAATTATCAGCAACTTCAATGGTGCCGCCAGCCTGAGTGACATAGCTTTCGATCAGGTACAGGCCAATACCATGATCCCCACGCGTTTTGGTGGTAATGCCGCGCTCAAATATCTGGTCGCGGATCTCCGGTTTGATGCCAACCCCCTGGTCGGCCACTTCAATAATCAGCTCGCGCTCGTTCAGCGTAATCAGCACTTCAACCGGCTCATGCGGCAGCGGGGCGCGCTGCGTCGCCTCAATGGCGTTATCCAGCAGATTGCCGATGATTGATATCAGCTCCTCCTCAAGCAGCGGCAGGAACGGTTTATCGATCCGACAGGCCGGGTCGAACGACAGCGCTACGCCCTTTTCGCGCGCCCGTGCGGCTTTACCTAACAGCAGGCCGCACAGCGTCGGCGAGCTAAAGCGTGAGGAGATAAAGTCCAGCAGCTCCTGGGCGTGTTCCGACTGCGCCTGGATGTAGTCAATCGCCTCGCCGTAGCGGCCCATGTGCAGCAGGCCGGAAAGCGTCGTCATGCGGTTCAACTGCTCGTGACGCATGATGCGCAGGTTATCGACATAGCGCTTCACCTGGCTGAGCTGGGCGCTAAGCGAGTCGATTTCATTGCGATCGCGAAAGGTAATCACCCATCCCTGGAGTGAGTCTTCCAGCATAATGCGCACCCGGCTGGCGATCACCGTGAGATCGTTAAAGCGGCAAATCTCATCATGGGTATCTTTCGCCAGCATCGTCTGCGCCGCGAAAAACGGGACGGGGGCGATCACCTGGTTGATCGGTTTCCCCCGCAGCGCGCGGGCGGGCTGGCTCAGCCCCAGCAGTTTTCGCGCGGCCTGGTTGATCACCTCAATGCGCAGGTTGCTGTCGATGGCAATCACCCCTTCGTAAATGGACTCCATCATCGCTTTTTGCTGGCGCACCAGCAGGCCGATTTCGCGCGGCTCCAGAGAGAAAATCTGCTTTTTAATGCTGCGGGTAAAGAACCACGAGAAGATAAACAGGGCAATCAGCAGCAGCACGGCAGCGATCAGAATGTTAATCACTTTGTTGACGGTGATGGTATCGAGATAGCTGGTGAGATAGCCCACCGACACAATCCCCACCACGCGGCCCGCGTCGTTAAAAATGGGCGCTTTACTGCGCAGCGAAATCCCAAGACCGCCCTTGCGAATGGTGGTGGTGCTTTTGCCGCGCAGAACCTCTTCGTTGTCGCCGCCGACCAGCGTTTTGCCGACCCGGTCTGCAAATACCGAGTGGAAAAGATGCAGCCCTTTATCGTCACCGATGACAATAAAACTGGCGTCGCTGTGCGCGGCTATTTTTTTCATGAACTCTTGAATGCCGCGGATATCTTTCTCTGCGACCTCCTGACGTAAGCTCGGAATAAGCGCGATCTCTTCCGCCTGTATTCTGGCGCGCATACTCATTTCCTGATAAAGCTGCCTGCCCACGTCCACATAATAATATCCCCCCAGCAGGGCAAAGAGCACCGAGAAAAAGGCGACCAGGGAAATAAACAGCTTTATCTGGAAGGAGACTTTCATCATTATCACGCAGCGCATCAATGGAAAAAAGGAATATAACATCTTTTCCCCTGCTGGCGCGGGGTTTGCCTGAAACTTGTGATCCTTTGCACAGCGCTGGTGGTCCGGTAAATCCGATAATTAAGGTTTATCTTAATGGTGCGATATTGCGTGTCGCTTACAGGTTTAATCGGCAATAAAAACCATAAAAACCACGCCAATAAATAAGGTGTGAATCACATTAAATAATAGAAACCATAAAAACCATAGCGGCCATAAAAACTTCGCTTTTAATATGCCATTCCTCACATAAAGTAAGCCTTTGTGACTCTAAGCTCAACGGACAAAATAACGAAGGGGCTTATTATGAGCACAACTGACAATTCATTCTCTGTTACCCACGACCCGATTGATATTCAACGGCCTTCGCTCAAAGAGCGCTGGTGGCATATTATGGATACCTGGAAAGTCGGGATTATTCCGCTGCCGCTGTTTGTGCTGGCGGGCGTGTTGATTGCCATTGACTGCCTGGGCGGCAAGCTGCCGAGCGATATCGTGGTGATGGTCGCCACGCTGGCGTTTTTCGGCTTTGCCTGCGGCGAGTTTGGCAAACGTCTGCCGATTGTCGGCAAACTGGGCGCGGCGGCGATATGCGCCACTTTTATCCCGTCAGCGCTGGTCTACTACGGTCTGCTGCCGGACGTGGTGGTTGAATCCACCACCAAATTCTACAAATCCACCAACATTCTCTACCTCTACATCTGCTGCATCATTGTCGGCAGCATCATGAGCATGAACCGCACGGTGCTGATTCAGGGCTTTCTGCGCATCTTCTTCCCGATGCTGTGCGGGGAAATCGTCGGCATGATTGTCGGGATGGGCGTCGGTCTGGCGCTGGGCCTGGAGCCGTTCCAGATCTTCTTCTTTATCATTCTGCCGATCATGGCGGGCGGCGTGGGGGAAGGGGCGATCCCGCTCTCCATTGGCTATGCCACCCTGCTGCATATGGATCAGGGCGTGGCGCTTGGCCGCGTGCTGCCGATGGTGATGCTCGGCGGCCTGACCGCCATCATCATCTCCGGCTGCCTGAACCAGCTCGGGAAACGCTACCCGCACCTGACCGGTGAAGGTCAGCTGATGCCAAACCGCGCCAACGCCGATACTACCGTTTCGCAGCCTGCATTCTCCGGTAAAACGGATGTCACCACCATAGCCTCCGGCGCGCTGCTGGCGGTGCTGCTCTATATGCTCGGTATGCTCGGCCACAAGCTGATTGGCCTGCCTGCGCCGGTTGGCATGCTGTTTATGGCGGTACTGGTGAAGCTCTGCAATGGCGCGTCGCCGCGCATTCTTGAAGGCTCGCAGGTGGTCTACAAATTCTTCCAGACGTCAGTAACGTATCCCATCCTCTTTGCCGTCGGCGTGGCGATCACCCCGTGGCACGAACTGGTTGCGGCATTCACCCTCAGCAACCTGCTGGTGATCGTCAGCACCGTCTCCGCGCTGGTGGCGACCGGGTTCTTCGTCGGCAAAAAGATTGGTATGCATCCGATTGATGTCGCCATCGTCTCCTGCTGTCAGAGCGGGCAGGGCGGGACCGGCGACGTGGCGATTCTGACCGCAGGCAACCGCATGAGCCTGATGCCCTTCGCCCAGATTGCTACCCGTATCGGTGGGGCGATTAACGTCTCCGTCTCTCTGCTGATACTGGGCAACTTCCTCGTTTAAGTCTTCAGGAAAAAATAATGAAACTCGCAAGCTTTTTATACCAGGGTAAACGCAGTTACGGCATCGTCCAGGCCGACGGCATCATTGATTTAGGCCGCCGTCTGGGCGATCGCTACGCCGACCTCAAGGCGCTGTTGCAGGGAAACGGGCTGGCGCAGGCTACCCGGTACCTTAACGATGCGGTCGATGTCCCGATGAGCGCCATCACCTTTTTACCGGTGATTGAGCAGCCGGAAAAAATCCTCTGCGTCGGCATGAACTACGCCGACAAGCGCAAGGAATTTGACCAGCACAACCCGGCACCGACGCTGTTTGTGCGCTTCCCGGACTCGCAGACCGGCCACAACGCGCCGGTGATCAAACCGCGCCACTCCCGCGAATTCGACTATGAGGGCGAGCTAGCGGTGATCGTCGGGAAAGGCGGGGAGAACATCAGCCGCGACGACGCCCTGCGCCACGTGGCGGGCTACAGCTGCTACATGGACGGCTCCGCCCGCGACTGGCAGCACACCTGGTTCACCGCCGGGAAAAACTGGCGTCAGACCGGGGCGTTTGGCCCGTGGATGGCGACGGCGGATGAGATCCCGGACCCGCACAGGCTGGCGATCCGCACCTGGCTGAATGGCCGCATGGTGCAGGAGGACAACACCAGCAGCATGATCCACAAGGTTGCGGAGCTGATCGAGTACATCAGCACCTTCACCCGCCTCAGCCCGGGGGATGTGATCATCACCGGATCGCCGGGCGGCGTAGGGAAAAAGCGCAACCCGCCGCTGTTTATGAAAGAGGGGGATCGCATTGAGGTGGAGATCGAACACATCGGTCATCTGAGCAACGTGATCGTCGAAGCGCCTGCCGTCGGGCTTGCGGCAGCACACTGAGTAAGGCGGCAGCATGCACTCTCACCCCATTGATTTTCGCCACACCGTTGTGGCGAAACATCCGGAGCGGTTAAGCCAGATCCGCTACCTGCTGGCGGACAGCGGACTCGGGCTGGACAACGACATCACGCTGTTCGTCGAGGCCTGGTCCGGCACGCAGCTGGTGGGTTGCGCCGGGCTGGCCGCCAACGTCATTAAATGCGTGGCGGTTAACGAGCAGTTGCGCGGGGAAAACCTCAGCGCCCGGCTGCTGGCGGAAGTCGAGAATGCGGCGCTTGAACGCGGCCATTTTCACCTCTTCCTCTGCACCCGGCCATGCAACACGGAGCGCTTTGCCCGCAGCGGCTTCTGGCCGATTGCCCGGAGCGGGAATAACGCGGTACTGATGGAGAACACCCCGCAGGGGATCACCCGCTACTGCCGCTCCCTTGGCGCGACGCGCAGAGCCGGAAAAAAGACGGGCGCAATCGTGATGAACGCCAATCCGTTCACGCTGGGCCACCGGCATCTCGTGGAGCAGGCGGCGGGGCAGTGCGACACGCTGCACCTGTTTGTGGTGCGCGAAGATGCGTCGTTTTTCCCGTTCAGCGCGCGGCTTGAGATGGTGCGTGCCGGCGTGGCGCATCTGCCGAACGTGGTGGTACACGAAGGCTCGCAGTACATCATCTCCCGGGCCACTTTTCCGGCTTACTTTCTGAAGGAGAGCGGCAAGGTGCAGCAGGCGTGGAGCGAAATCGACGTGCTGATCTTTCGGGACTTTATCGCCCCGGCGCTGGGGATCACCCATCGCTTTATCGGCTCCGAGCCGTTCTGCGATATCACCCGTCAGTACAACCAGACGCTGCACGACCTGCTTGCCTCGCACATTGAGGTGGTGGATATGCCGCGCATAAAAGCGGCCGGTAATGCCATTTCGGCCTCGGAAGTGCGCCGTTTACTCAAGACACAGCAGTTTTCCCGGATCCGGGAGATTGTCCCGGATTCCACCTTCACGCACCTCGAAACGCATTATCGCGAGCGTGCGGAAGTGGCATAACGATCAGGAAACGAAAATGAAAATTGTAAGGGAGGCGCTGGCCGGTACGCAGGAGTCCAGCGACCTGATGGTGAAAATCGCCCCCGCCGACGGCGAGCTGGAGATTGTCATCCACAGTGAAGTGATTAAGCAGTTTGGCGAGCAGATCCGCCAGGTGGTCAACGAGACATTGCGCGCCATGAACGTGCACCAGGGGTTGATCATGATTGAAGACAAAGGGGCGCTGGACTGTGTGATCCGCGCCCGGCTGCAAAGCGCGCTTCTGCGCGCCGCCGATGAGCAGGCAATCCACTGGGAGGCGCTGAAATGAGCAAACTTCGCCGCAGTATGCTGTTCCTGCCCGGCGCAAACGCCGCCATGCTCTCCACCGCGTTTATCTACCGACCGGACTCCATCATGTTCGATCTGGAAGACGCGGTGGCCCTGCGCGAGAAAGACACCGCGCGCATGCTGGTGTTCCACGCCCTGCAACACCCGATGTATCAGGATATCGAAACCGTGGTGCGTATTAACCCGCTGAGCACGCCGTTTGGCCTGCTGGATCTGGAGGCCGCCGTGCGGGCCGGGGTGGACGTGATCCGCCTGCCGAAAACCGACACCCCTGAAGATGTGTATGAACTTGAAGGCCACCTTGAGCGCATCGAGCGTGAGTGCGGACGTGCGCCAGGTTCCACCCGCGTGATGGCGGCGATTGAATCGGCGGTTGGCGTGATCAATGCCGTGGCGATTGCCCGCAGCTCGCCGCGATTAATCGGCATCGCGCTGGCGGCCTTCGACTACGTGATGGACATGCAGACCGAGCGCGGTGACGGAACCGAGCTGTTCTACGCCCGCTGTGCGGTGCTGCACGCGGCTCGCGCCGCCGGTATCGACGCTTTCGACGTGGTCTGGTCAGACGTTAATGACGAAGCGGGCTTCCTGCGCGAGGTCGAACTGATCCGCAAGATGGGCTTTAACGGCAAATCGCTGATCAACCCGCGCCAGATTGACCTGCTGCATAACGCCTACGCGCCAACCCCACAGGAGGTAGAGCACGCGAAGCGGGTGATTGAAGCCGCGCAGGAGGGTGAGCGTAACGGCCTGGGCGTGGTCTCGCTCAACGGCAAAATGGTCGATGCCCCGATTATTCACCATGCGCAGGTCGTGCTGGAACGCGCGGCGGCTTCCGGCGTGCGTCGGTAAGGATGACAGAATGAATCAGACAGAACTTCTCCATGTGAATTTTCCCCATCTGCGGGATCTTCAACCCTTTGATACCGCCCACAGCGCGACGCCGTGGCTGGCGGACGCTGACGCGAAGCACAACCGCAAACTGTGCGCCTCCCTCGAAGAGGCGGTGATGCGCAGCGGTCTGCAGGACGGCATGACGATCTCCTTCCACCACGCGTTTCGTGAAGGCGACCGGGTGATCAATAGCGTCGTGGCGCTGCTGGCGCGGATGGGCTTCAAAAACCTGACCCTGGCCTCCAGCTCGCTGATGACCTGCAATGACGCGCTGATTGAGCATATAAAGAGCGGCGTGATCACCCGGATTTACACCTCCGGGATGCGCGGCAGGCTGGCAGAGGCCATCTCCCACGGACTGATGGATGAGCCGGTGCAAATCCACTCCCACGGCGGGCGCGTGAAGCTGCTGCAGGACGGCGAGCTGAACATCGACGTGGCGTTTCTTGGCGTGCCGTGCAGCGATGCGTTTGGCAATGCCAACGGTACGCACGGCACCTCCTGCTGCGGCTCGCTGGGCTACGCGATGGTGGATGCGCACTATGCCCGCAAGGTGGTACTGCTGACTGAAGCGCTGGTGCCGTTCCCCAATATGCCCGCCAGCATCGTGCAGGATCGGGTGGACTATATCGTGCAGGTCGAGAGCGTCGGCGATCCGGCAAAAATCAGCGTCGGCGCGGCGCGCGTCACCAGCAACCCGCGCGAGCTGATGATTGCCCGCTATGCGGCGGACGTGATTGAACACTCCGGCTACTTCAGGCCGGGCTTCTCGATGCAGACCGGTTCCGGCGCGGCCGCTACAGCCTGCACGCGCTTTATGGAGGAGAAGATGGAGCGCAGCGGCGTGACGGCGCGCTTCGCCCTCGGCGGGATCACCGGCAGCCTGGTGGACCTGCACGAAAAGGGGCTTATCGACACGCTGCTCGACACCCAGTGCTTTGACGGACAGGCGGCGGCCTCGCTGGCGCGCAATCCGAAACACGTTGAGATCTCCACTAACGTCTACGCCAACCCCGGCAGCAAGGCGGCAAGCTGCGACCAGCTCGACGTGGTGATCCTCAGCGCCCTGGAAATTGACGTTGAGTTTAACGTCAACGTTATCACCGGCTCCGACGGCGTGATGCGCGGCGCATCCGGCGGGCACTGCGACGTGGCTGCGGCAGCCAACCTGACCATCGTGGTCGCGCCATTGCTGCGCAGCCGTATTCCCACGGTGGTGAAGCGCGTCACTACCCGCCTCACGCCGGGGGAGAGCATCGACGTGCTGGTGACCGATCACGGCATCGCGGTGAACCCGGCCCGCCCGGAAATCCGCGAGCGCCTGCTGGTGGCGGGGCTGAAGATTGTGGATATCGATGCCCTGTACGCGCGGGCGATTTCCCTGACCGGCGTGCCAAAGCCCATTGCATTTACCGACAAAATCGTCGGGGTGATCCGCTACCGCGACGGCAGCGTGATCGACACCGTCAGACAGGTTAAGGAGTGAATATGACGACAGCGACACCCGTGCGCGCGGGTGTCGGCCTGGACGAGGTGCTGGCGGCGAAAGAGCGCCGTGCAGCACGCCAGGCTGACATGCTTGCGCATTATCACCAGCCGGTAATTTCCCTCACGCTGGTCACCCCGGGGGAGATCAAAGACAGCCTGCGCTATCGCAACACCATGGGCGTGGCGCTCCAGATGTGTGACCAGTTGCTGTGGGAAAACCGCTGGCAGGTGCTGGATCGCCAGGTGCTGTGGCTGCCCACCGGGCCGGAAGCCCTGTGGTGCGTGGCCCATCCGGCGGCGGAAATCAAAGCCCACTGCGCGACGCTGGAGCAGACGCACCCGCTCGGCAGGCTGTGGGACCTCGATGTGATCTGCCCTCAGCACGGCCACGTCGGGCGGCTGTCGCTGGGGGCGCACCTCAGACGCTGCCTGATTTGCGACGCGCCCGCGCACGCCTGTTCACGCTCGCGCAAGCATCCCGTCGGGCAGGTGGTGGCCCGTGTGGAGAAGATGATTGATGACTGGTTTGCTCGCGACTAACCCGCGCCCGGTAGCGGTGCCCGCGCTTGCCGAGGAGGCGCTGTGGCAGGAGCTGGCGCTAACGCCCAAGCCGGGGCTGGTGGACCGGCTAAATAACGGCTCCCATCGCGATATGGATCATGCCCTGTTTGTTCGCAGCATTGAGGCGATTTCACCGTGGTTTTCACGGTTCGCCGCGCTGGGGGCGCAGCATGCGGATCAACCCGCCGTTGAGCAGCTGCGGATTATCCGCCCGATGGGGATCGCCTGCGAGCAGGCCATGTATGCCGCCACTCACGGCGTGAATACGCACAAAGGGGGGATTTTCGCCCTCGGGCTGCTGTGCTTTGCTTCAGGGCGTGTGAAAAATGTCTGTGCAGAAAGCCTCTGCTGTGAGGTGAGTAACATCTGTCGTGGACTGGTGGTGCGGGAACTTGCCGGGCGCAGCGGGCAGGCAACGGCGGGTGAGCGGCACTATCAGCAGTATGGTTTAACCGGCGCGCGCGGCGAGGCGGAGAGCGGCTTTGCCACGGTGCGCAGGGCGCTGGCCGGATGGACAGGGCGTTCGCTTCACGAGCTGCTGCTGCGCCTGATGGCGACGAATCAGGACAGCAATCTGGTGTCGCGCGGCGGCATTGAAGGGTTGTGCTACGTGCAGGACTATGCACGGGAACTGCTGATGAACGGCTGGGATCGTGATGCGTTGCTTAAGATGGATAAGGCGTTAATTGAACGGAACTTAAGCCCCGGCGGCAGCGCGGATTTGCTGTCGGTGGGGTGGGTGCTGTCTGCCATAAAATAGCCGGTTGGCGCTATCGCTTACCCGGTCTACGAACGGTGTTTTTGTAGGCCCGGTAAGGCGAAGCCGCCACCGGGCACAACAATTAATGCGCTATCGGCTGCGCACCGTTTGGCACACGCACGTGCTTGTACTTGAACAGCGCGATGAACGCGAAGAACAGCACCAGCGAGTATGCGGCGAAGATCAGCCACACCGGCTGCCAGTCGGTAATGCCGTTGGTGGTGTACATCTCAACCACTTTACCGCTCACCACGCCGCCCAGAATACAGCCGAAGCCGTTGGTCATCATCAGGAACATGCCCTGCGCGCTGGCGCGGATTTCAGGTTTCACCTCTTTCTCGACAAACACCGAACCGGAGATGTTGAAGAAGTCGAAGGCGCAGCCGTAAACAATCATCGACAGAACCAGCAGCACGGTGCCGAACGGGCTTGGATCGCCGTAGGCGAACAGGCCGAAGCGCAGCATCCACGCAAAAATACTGATCAGCATGACGTTCTTGATGCCGTAGCGGCTCAGGAAGAACGGGATGGTCAGGATGAACAGCGTCTCGGAGATCTGCGAGATGGACATCATCACCGACGCGTGCTCAACGATAAAGCTCCCGGCAAACAGCGGGTTATTATCGAAGCTGTGCAGGAAGGTGTTGCCGAACATGTTGGTGATCTGCAACTCTGCGCCCAGCAGCATGGAGAAGATAAAGAAGATCGCCATACGTTTGTTTTTAAACAGCGCAAAGGCGTCCAGACCGAGCATGGTGCTCCAGCTCTGGTTCTTCTGCTGGTTAGAGACCGGAATGTGCGGCAGCGTCAGGGTAAACAGCGCCAGCACCACGGAGAGCGCAGCCCCGATGTACAACTGCATGTGGCTCAGCTCGAAGCCCGCGAAGCTCACGCCCCACATCGCCATGATAAAGCCGATGGTGCCCCAGATACGGATAGGCGGGAAATCGGTAACGATATCCAGGCCCGCGGATTTCAGGCGGTAGTAGGAGATGGTGTTGATCAGGCCAAGCGTTGGCATATAGGCCAGCGAGTTAAGCAGGATCACCATGAACATCGCCCCCGGCGTGGTCACTTCGGCCGCCATAAACAGCGTCCCCGCGCCCACCAGATGGCAAAGCATGTAGAGCCATTTCGCACTCAGCCACTTATCCGCCACGATACCCAGCAGCGTTGGCATGAAAACAGCTGCAATACCGAGCGAGCTGTAGACGGCACCGATTGACGCACCATCGAACTTGAGCGTCACAAACATATAGGAGCCGAGTGTAGTCAGCCAGCTTCCCCATAGGCAGAACTGCAGAAACGACAATATTTTAAGCTGCAGCTTAAGGTTCATGTTACTTTCCTCACAAGTGAGCGGGAGATATGTTGTTATAAGAACATTCAGGGTTGTTATTTGATGCAATTCTATCAGCAGGAGAGATTATGTTTTGTTATCTCCCGCAAAAAAATGCAATCCACATTAATTTGCAGATTAAATTGTGATGCAAATAAGGTTTTTGTATGGGTTGGGAAGTCTGTTCCCCCTCACCCTGCCCTCTCCCCACAGGGGAGAGGGTGTTCAAGTTCCCTCTCCCCTGTGGGGAGAGGGTTAGGGTGAGGGGAGAGAGGCTTAACGGCGACGATAGTTTTTCTGCGCCGTATTCACCTTATACAGATAGCGACGGGATTCTGCCGACGGGTGGCGGGTGGTGAGCGTGGTATAGACATCGCCTGGAGCCATGCTGTTGATGATATTCGCAGCCTGCACCTTGTCGCTGGAGAAGACGCGCAGCACGCTGCCCGCGCCGCCGTTATAGGCGGTGATCACCGCGTAGCGCCGCGAGGTCGGGTTATCGATCCCGCCCAGATAAACGTTGTTCAGCATTGCCAGATAGGCGGTGCCGGTATCAATGTTGCTTTGCGGATCGAACAGATAGCTACGGCTCGGCGTCCCGGAACGCCCCTGAGAGCGGAACACGTCTTTACCGGCGCTGTGCTGAACAACCTGCATCAGCCCCAGCGCGTCGGAACGGCTGACCGCGTACGGGTTGAATGAGGATTCGGTCTGCATAATCGCCAGAATCAACGACTCATCCACGCCATACTTACGCGATGCCTGGCGCACCATGCCGATGTACTTATGCGCACGTTTGTCGAGGTGGTTCGGTACCAGGTTGATGGTGACGCTGTAGATAATCTTCAGGCCGTTGGTGCGGCTCTTGAGGCGCGTTTTCAGCAGGTAATCGGCGAACGTCGAGGCGCGACCTTCCCAGCGAATCGGCTGCCCGGTCTGATCCACCACCTGGCCATACAGGAACGGCTCTTTGGAGATGGTGATGTCATCGGCATCGGAGTAAAGATCGATAGTGCCGGGATCGTCACCCATCAGCAGGGTTTTGATAATGGCCTGACGCAGGCGCGCGGCGGGTTCAGTACCTGCAATGGTTTCAATGGTGATCGTACCGTCATCAAAGTTGATGTGGCTACGGGTCTGATAGGCGTCGGTGTACTTAACGTAGTCCTTAGGTCCGGCGATAAGAACTTCGTTAAATCCCCAGATATTCTCGATGTTGTGGGCAAACTGCCCCATCAGAATGTCAAAACCGTTGGTGTCCTTCACCCAGGCTTCGTTGTAATCCTCGCCTTTCTTTGAGGAACAAGAGACCAGCAACGGCGCAACAAGAGCAAGCGCTAAAAATTTTTTCATCATTCCGGGAGTGCGTGTTGTGTTTGCTTAGTCGTTGCTTTCGCCGGGTGGCGCTGCGCTTACCCGGCCTACAAAACCGTAGGCCCGTGCAAGCGAAGCGCCGCCGGGCAACAGCGGCGCGGTATTATTTTTCCGGTGGCGTATAGCCTTCGATGTGCACGTCTTTACCTTCGAACAGGTAGTTCACCATCTCCTGCTCCAGCAGTTTGCGGTGTTCCGGGTTCATCATGCTGAGCTTTTTCTCGTTGATCAGCATGGTCTGCTTTTTCTGCCACTGGCCCCAGGCTTCTTTGGAGATCTCGTTGTAGATGCGCTTACCCAGGTCGCCCGGGTAGAGCTGGAAATCCTGGCCTTCAGCGTCGCGCTGCAGGAAAGTACAAAAAATAGTTCTGGCCATACTCATTCCTCATTTTCTGGCCGGTGCTAAATCAGTGCACCGACACGTAATTGCTGTAACAGGCGCTCCACGGGAGCCGCCAGCCCGACTGATGGCGGTTGCGCTAAGTTATACCAGAGACCGCTTCCTTCATCCATGCAGGAGGCGATGGAGGACACGGGAAGCCACATGGGCACAATATCCAGGTGGAAATGGCTGAAGGTATGACGAAACGCGGTTTGCTGCGTGAGAGTATCGTCCGCAATGCCGCGCTGTTTCAGCCATTCGCGAAGCAAATCTTCATCTTCAAACTGTGGGAAGCAGTATAGACCACCCCACAGGCCGCTCGGTGGACGCTGCGCCAAAAACACCTCGTCGCCGTGCTGCATCAGCAGCATATAGCCGGTGCGCTCGGGCAGCGTCTGCTTCGGCTTTTTGCCGGGATACTGCGCCCAGGCGTGGTTGGCATAGGCCACGCACAGGTTGTTCACCGGGCAGAGTTCGCACTTCGGTTTTGAACGGGTGCAGACCATCGCGCCGAGATCCATCATCGCCTGGTTAAAACGCTCAACGCCGTTTGCCGGCGTGACCGCTTCGCTAATGTCCCACAGACGCTTCTCGACCTCTTTTTTGCCCGGCCAGCCGTCCACCGCGTAGCAGCGTGCGAGCACCCGCTTCACGTTGCCGTCGAGGATCGGGAAGTGTTTGCCTAAGGAGAGGGAGAGAATCGCACCCGCGGTGGAACGCCCGACGCCGGGCAGGTCTGCCACTTCATCGAACGTTTCCGGGAATGTGCCGTTATGGCGCGTCGCCACCTGCTGTGCTGCCTTGTGCAGGTTGCGCGCGCGGGCGTAATAGCCAAGCCCGGTCCACAGGTGCAGCACCTCGTCCAGAGGCGCATTCGCCAGATCGGTAACCGTGGGAAAGCGCGCCATAAAGCGTTCAAAGTAAGGAATGACCGTCGCGACCTGCGTTTGTTGCAGCATCACCTCGGAGAGCCATACTTTGTAGGGCGTTTTTTCAATTTGCCAGGGCAGGGTTTTACGCCCGTATTTGTCGTACCAGTCCAGCACCTGGGCTGAAAATTGAGAGGCTTGCATGGTCATCGATTCGCATAATCAGGGACGCAGATTGCAGCACAGCGTCAATCTGCTGTAAACCGGATCTTTCCCATGCTTGCATAGATGCCTTAACTTTGGATAATGCCCGTTTCCCGAACACTCTCACGAGCAGACCACTTTTTATGAAAAACGACGTCATTTCACCGGAATTTGATGAAAACGGCCGCCCGCTGCGCCGTATTCGCAGCTTCGTCCGCCGTCAGGGCCGCCTGACAAAAGGGCAGCAACACGCGCTGGACAACTACTGGCCGGTGATGGGCGTTGAGTTCACTGAACAGCCTGTCGACTTCACCGCGCTGTTTGGCCGCGACGCGCCCGTCACGCTGGAGATTGGTTTTGGTATGGGCACCTCGCTGGTGACTATGGCGAAAGCGCGCCCCGAGCAGAACTTCCTCGGCATTGAAGTGCACTCGCCGGGCGTCGGCGCGTGTCTGGCAATGGCCCATGAAGAGGGCGTTGAGAACCTGCGCGTGATGTGCCACGACGCGGTAGAAGTGCTGCACAAAATGATTCCTGACAATTCTTTGAACATGGTTCAGCTCTTTTTCCCTGACCCGTGGCACAAAGCACGTCATAATAAACGCCGTATCGTTCAGGCACCGTTTGCAGAGCTGCTGAAAAGTAAGTTAAAGCTGGGCGGCGTTTTCCACATGGCGACCGACTGGGAACCTTATGCGGAACATATGCTGGAAGTGATGTCGTCGCTGGACGGGTATAAAAACCAGTCTGAAAGCAACGACTATGTACCGCGCCCGGATTCACGTCCGGTGACAAAATTTGAACAGCGTGGCCATCGTCTTGGTCACGGCGTATGGGACTTAATGTTCGAGAGGGTGAAATAATGGCAAAGAATCGTAGCCGTCGTCTGCGTAAAAAGATGCATATCGAAGAATTCCAGGAAGTGGGCTTCTCCGTTGCCTGGCGTTTCCCGGAAGGCACCAGCGTTGAGCAGATCGATCAGGACGTAGATGCGTTCATCAACGAGGTGATCGAACCCAACAAGCTGGCCTTTGACGGTAGCGGCTATCTGGCGTGGGAAGGTCTGATCTGCACCCAGGAAGTGGGTAAATGCACTGAAGAGCATCAGGCGCTGGTCCGCAAATGGCTTGAAGACCACAAAATGGAAGATGTCCGCGTCAGCGAACTTTTTGACGTTTGGTGGGACTAATAAAGCAGGTACGGGGCCAGCATTAGCTGGCCCATTTTGTCTGAGGGAGTGTTTAAGATGCGCAAAACGTTGCTGGCTGTTGCTCTATTGGCAATCGGAACCACCGCCCATGCGGAGTATAAATGTAGCGTCACCCCGCGTGACGACGTGGTATTAAGCCCGCAAACCGTGCAGGTCAAAGGCGAGAACGGCGATCTGGTGATTACGCCGGATGGCAACGTCACCTTTAACGGCAAACCGCAAAATCTGACGGCCGCTCAGCGCGAACAGGCAAAAGATTATCAGGCTGATTTGCGCACCGCACTGCCGTGGGTGAACGACGGTGCCCTGACGCGCGTTGAGAAAAGCCGCGTGGCGCTGGACAAGATCATCACTAAAGAGGTGGGTGAGAGCAGCAACATGCGCACCCGCCTGACCAAGCTGGACAAGCAGCTGAAAGAGCAGATGAACCGCATTATCGAGACTCGCACCGACGGCCTGACGTTCCACTACAAGGCCATTGATCAGGTGCGCGCCGACGGCCAAAACCTGGTGAACCAGGCGATGGGCGGTATTTTGCAGGACAGCATCAACGAGATGGGCGCAAAAGCCGTGCTGAAAGGCGGCGGTAACCCGCTGCAGGGCGTGCTGGGTAGCCTGGGCGGATTACAGACGTCGATTCAGAACGAATGGAAAAACCAGGAAGCCGATTTCCAGCAGTTCGGCAAAGACGTGTGTAAACGCGTGGTGTCGCTGGAAGATAGCAGAAAGGCGCTGGTGGGGACGTTGAAGTAAGTTTTCTGCGTGCCGGGCCCCTCACCCCGGCCCTCTCCCCAGGGGAGAGGGAGTAAACGTACTCTCACCCCTGGGGCAAAGTTCCCTCTCCCTGTGGGAGAGGGTTAGGGTGAGGGCATCAGGCATTGCAATCGTTGCATAATAGCCATCAGTACCTCCTCTTCATTTACCCTGAACTCATTGTTCCAGAACCGTATCACTTCCCAGCCGTTAGCCTTTAAAAAAGCCGTTCTGCGTAAGTCATATGCTTCTTCATCCTGATGTTGCCCCCCATCAAGCTCAATAATCAGCTTGGCTTTAAAACAGGCAAAATCAACGATGTATGTGCCAATCGGCATCTGGCGGCGAAACTTATAGCCAAAGAAGCGGCGTCCTCTGAGTAAATACCAGAGGCGTAATTCTTCGGGCGTCATTTCCTTGCGGAGTTGTTTTGATTTTTCCATCCCCATACTCTGCCAGCCTTTCCCTCAGCTGGCAGAACGGGATGCAAAATCCTGACGCTGTGTTCAGGAATCGTCGGCGAGGAACAGCTCAAGAAGGGAGTTTAAGAACAGTTTGCCATGCTCGGTTATCTGCCAGTATTCATCACATTCGGTGAGATACCCCTGCGCCAGCGCCTCGTCGATTTGCGGGCGGATCACCGACTCTGCCAGCCCGGTATAGCGCGAGAACTCCTCACGCGGCGCGGCTTCCAGCAGGCGTAAGCGGTTCATAAAGAATTCAAACGGCTTATCCGCCGCCTCGACGTCGTGCTGACGCTCCAGATAGCGGCCTTCCATGTACCCGCGCGGATGGCGCGTTTTAGCGGTACGCAGGATGCGTCCGTCCGGGAAGGTCACTTTGCCGTGCGCGCCGCAGCCTATCCCCAGATAATCGCCAAAGCGCCAGTAGTTCAGGTTGTGCTGACACTGGTAGCCCGGCTTCGCATAGGCAGAGGTTTCGTACTGCTGATAGCCTGCAGCGGTCAACAGCTGATGACCTTGTTCGAAGATATCCCACAGCGCGTCGTCATCCGGTAGTACCGGCGGGCGAGAGCCAAACAGCGTGTTTGGCTCAATGGTCAGCTGATACCAGGAGAGATGCGGCGGATTAAGTTCAATCGCCTGACGCAGGTCGTCCAGCGCTTCGTCGAGCGACTGGTCCGGCAGGCCGTGCATCAAATCGAGGTTAAAGCTGCGAAGGCCAAGCCCCGTTGCCAGATGCGCTGCGCGCTTTGCCTCGTCCGGGCCGTGAATGCGCCCCAGGCGCGTTAATTTTTGCTCGCTAAAGCTCTGTACGCCGATGGAGATACGGTTCACCCCCGCACGCTGATAGTCGACAAAACGGTCGGCCTCAACGGTGCCGGGGTTGGCTTCCATCGTAATTTCAGCATCCGCAGCCAGGTTCAGGCGCGCACGCACACCGTCCAGCAG
Organism: Enterobacter sp. V87_3; assembly: GCF_029967835.1. NCBI lineage: Bacteria > Pseudomonadati > Pseudomonadota > Gammaproteobacteria > Enterobacterales > Enterobacteriaceae > Enterobacter > Enterobacter sp. V87_3. The sequence goes on from NZ_JASCAM010000019.1 coordinate 38,233, forward strand.
CGTCTGCATCGCCGGGCCTGAAAGCAGGCTCGGCGTACCGCCACCAATAAAAATGGTCTTAACTTCACGTCCCTGTGCGTAAGGTACATCGGCGTCCAGGTCGGCCAGCAGATGCGCAACGTAATCATCGTGCGGCACTTCGCCTTTCAGCGCGTGCGAGTTGAAATCGCAGTACGGGCATTTCTGCACGCACCACGGGATGTGAATATACAGACTCAGAGGTGGCAGGTTAGACATTACGTAATGCTTCCAGTAACAGTTTCAGCGCGCGTCCACGGTGGGAAATCGCGCTTTTCTCTTCGCGGGTCAGTTCCGCAGCGGTTTTGCCCTCAGACGGGACAAAGAAAATTGGGTCGTAGCCAAAGCCGCCGTTGCCAGCCGCCTCGCGGGCGATCACGCCCGGCCAGCTGCCGTGGCAGACAACAGGCGTGGGGTCTTCGGCATGGCGCAGGTAAACCAGTACGCAGTGGAACTGCGCGGTGCGCTGGTCGTCAGGCACATCCTTCAGGGCGACAAGCAGCTTTTCCAGATTTTGCTGGTCGGTGGCATCTTCACCAGAATAGCGCGCGGAGTAAATTCCCGGCGCGCCGCCAAGATAATCCACGGCCAGGCCGGAGTCGTCGGCAATGGCAGGCAGGCCGGTAATCTGAGCGGCATGGCGCGCTTTCAGGATCGCGTTTTCGATAAACGTCAGGCCCGTCTCCTCGGCGGAATCCACGCCAAGCTCGGTCTGGGCGACCACGTCCAGCCCAAAATCATTTAAAAGCGAGGCCAGCTCGCGCACTTTACCGGCATTACCGGTAGCGAGAACAACTTTCTGCATGGTTTAGTCCTGTTCTGTCAGCGCCGCGACTTGCGTCGGAATCGATTGCGGATTGAGGATTTTTACCTGTTTATGTCGCCCCAGTTCACCTTTTTCAATGATGACCTGGCTTTTGGCGACGCGAAACTGTTTAGCCAGATATTTGGTCAGATGCGCATTGGCCTGACCATCCACCGGCGGGGCGGTGATGGCGACTTTTAGCTCGTCGCCATGCAGCCCAACAATGCTGTCGCGGCTGGCTTTCGGCTGAATATACAGCCGTAAAACCAGCCCGTCAGCGCAGGTGCTTACGGCACTCATAGCGCCATCCACAGCCCCGGCAGCAGCATATTACCCGTCGCCTGTAACAGCTCGGCGATCCCCATGTTAGCCACGTACAGCAGCAGGACAAGGATCATCGGCGAAAAGTCGATACCGCCCATCGACGGCAGCAGATTGCGAATCGGGCGCAGCAGCGGTTCAGCCAGCTGGATAAGCGCGTACTCTACCGGGCTACGGCCCTGGCTCACCCAGCTCATGATTGCCATCACCAGCAAGACCCAGAAGATCAGCAGGCCGACGGTTTTGATGAGGATCAGAACGGCAGCGATCCAGATAATTGGCTGGAAGGTAATAACCATAAACAGCACGATCGCTTTGATAACGCTCAGGATAAACGCCATCAGCAGCGAGGCGCTGTCGATAGGCCCCATCGCCGGAATAATGCGGCGCAGCGGCCCCACGACGGGCTGGGTTACCTTCACGACAAACTGTGAGAACGGATTATAAAAATCACAGCGGGCCCACTGCATCCAGACGCGCAGTAACAGCGCCATCGTATACAGCTCAAGCACTGTTGAGAGCAGGAAAGTCAACGTCTTCATGGCGTTCCTTAGGTTTCCTTATTATTGGGTGTAATCGCGCGCACCGAAAATTGCTGTGCCGATGCGCACCATCGTACTGCCTGCCGCAATCGCGGCTTCCATATCATCCGACATGCCCAGAGAAAGCGTGTCTACCGTTGTGTGGCGCGCTTTAAGCGCCTCAAATGCTACAGCCATTTGCCGTGCTACGGCAAACTGCCTTTCATAACTTGACTCAGGTGCCGGGATCGCCATCAGCCCGCGCAGGGTCAGGTGCGGCAGCGCTGCCACCTCTGCCGCCAGAGCGTCGAGCTCGCTCAGCGCAATGCCGGATTTGCTGTTCTCGTCGCTAATGTTGATTTGAATCAGCACGTTAAGCGGAGCCATCTCCGCCGGGCGCTGGTCGTTCAGGCGCGCGGCAATCTTCAGACGATCGATCGTGTGACACCAGTCGAAATGCTCCGCGACCAGACGGCTTTTGTTCGACTGCAGCGGGCCAATAAAGTGCCATTGCAAATCGTCCTGCCCCTGGTCACGGAAATGGCAAATTTTGTCCACGCCTTCCTGCACGTAGTTTTCACCAAACGCCCGCTGCCCGGCGGCAATCGCTTCTGCGAGGGCGCTCGCAGGCTTAGTTTTACTGACTGCAAGCAACGTAATTTCTTCTGAAGCACGGCCGCAACGCGTTGCAGCGGCTGAGATTTTGTCCCGGACCTGTGCCAGGTTATGCGCAATGTCGTTCATTTTCCGAGGAGTAGTCTATGGATGTGGAAGAAATCGTGGCCCTTAGTGTAAAGCATAACGTCTCCGATCTACACCTGTGCAGTGATGCCCCCCCGCGCTGGCGGCGATTAGGCCGCCTTGAGCCCGCCCCGTTTTCGCCTCCGGACGTGAACGTGCTGCTCAGGGAGTGGCTTAATGATGAACAGCAGGGGGCTTGGTGGGCAAACGGGCAGGTGGATTTTGCCGTCACCACCGGCGAAAACCAGCGCCTGCGCGGCAGCGCGTTTATGCATATGCAGGGTGCCTCTGTCGCGCTGCGACTGCTGCCGCGTGCCTGCCCGCAACTTTCTGCGCTGGGCGTGCCGCGGGCGATCCCGGAGCTGTTACTGAATGACAGCGGGCTGCTGCTGGTGACCGGGGCAACCGGCAGCGGAAAATCCACCACTCTGGCGGCGATGGTCGATTTTCTCAACCACCACACCGACGGGCATATTCTGACGCTCGAAGATCCGGTGGAATTTATCTATCAGAGTGAACGCTGCCTGATCCAGCAGCGCGAAATAGGCCAGCACAGCCCGACGTTTGCCGAGGCGCTGCGGGGCGCGTTGCGTGAAGATCCGGATGTGATTTTGCTGGGGGAGCTGCGCGACAGCGAAACGATCCGCCTGGCGCTGACGGCGGCAGAAACCGGGCATCTGGTGCTGGCAACGCTGCATACGCGTGGGGCATCGCAGGCCATTGAACGGCTGGTGGATACCTTTCCGGCACAGGAGAAAGACCCGGTGCGCACCCAGCTGGCGGGCAGCCTGCGGGCGGTTCTGGCGCAAAAGCTGCGCCCGGATTTGCAGGGCGGGCGCGTCGCGCTTTATGAGCTGCTGGTGAATACCCCGGCGGCGGCGAACCTGATCCGTGAAGGCAAAACCTGGCAGCTTCCCGGGATCGTTCAAACGGGTCAGCAGGCGGGCATGCAGAACTTTGAACAGAGCCTGGCCGAGCGCCGGGCGCAGGGCAGGCTATAGGAACCTGCCGGGCTACCGCCTGAAAAGAGGCTCAGTAACCCTGCTCGAAATAGCTCTCGAGGATAATGACGGCGGAAGCCGAGTCGACGCTGCCTTTGTTCAGCGCCCGAAAACCACCGTGTTCAAACAGCCCGGCGCGCGCTTCGACGGTGCTCAGACGCTCGTCATGCAGCTTCACGGATACGCCAAAGCGGCCATGAATTTTATTGGCAAATTTACGCGCCCTGGCGGTAAGCGGTTGCTCGGTGCCGTCCATGTTCAGCGGCAGCCCGACAATCACGTCGTCCGGCTGCCACTCTTTGAGCAGACGTTCGATAAGGTTCCAGTCGGGCGTGCCGTCGTTGGCCTTGAGCGCCGTCAGCGGGCGTGCCGTGCCGGTAATGCGCTGGCCCACGGCAACGCCGATGCTTTTAGTGCCAAAGTCGAAGGCAATTAGCGTTCCGCTCATTAGGCGTGCCCCGCAACGCCGGGCATGGTCAGAATATCAATGCCGATAAGTTTTGCGGCCTCGCGCCAGCGATCGGCAATCGGAGTTTTAAACAGGATGTTCATATCCGCGGGCGCGGTCAGCCAGGCGTTATCCAGAATTTCCTGCTCAAGCTGGCCTTTCTCCCATGAGGCGTAGCCCAGCGCAACCAGCACTTCGGAAGGCTGATTTGCCGTACCGAGTGTTTCAAGGACATCGCGCGAGGTGGTGATAACGGTGTTATCCGAAATGCGAATACTGGAGGAAAAGACCGGCGGGGTATGCAGAATAAAACCGCGATCTTCTGCAAGCGGCCCACCCAGCATGACGGCTTTATCAAGACGGATCTCTGGCAGACGCTCTTCCGTGGTGATTTTCAGCTTGTCCAGAATCCCTTCGACCTGGAGGTTTTCCAGCGGCTTGTTGATGATAATTCCCATCGCACCGTCTTCATTGTATTCACAAATGTACACCACGGCGCGGCGGAAAATCGGGTCCTGGAGTGCAGGCATGGCAATAAGAAAGTGATGCTGTAAATTCATTGTCAGAGGGTCTGTTTCCTGGTTTAAAAAGCGACAGCGTCCAGTATGCGGAGAAACGACAACGCTGTCACTCTTTGGTGGGTTACTTCTGTAAACGTTTTTCGATGGCGTCCATCAGCATACCGGTGATCGAAATCGGGAATTCCGCCTCGATTTCACGGATGCAGGTTGGGCTGGTGACGTTCACTTCGGTCAGACGGTCGCCGATGATGTCCAGGCCGACGAAAATCAGCCCTTTGGCTTTAAGCGTAGGGCCAACGCGGCGGGCAATTTCCCAGTCGCTTTCGGTCAACGGGCGCGGTTCGCCACGGCCACCGGCTGCGAGGTTGCCGCGGGTTTCGCCACCCTGCGGGATACGTGCCAGGCAGTAAGGCACCGGCTCGCCGTCCACCACCAGCACACGCTTGTCGCCGTCGACGATGGCAGGCAGGTAGTTCTGCGCCATGCAGTAGCGGGTACCCAGCTCGGTCAGCGTTTCGGCAATGACGCCAATGTTAGGATCGCCTTCTTTAACGCGGAAGATAGACGCGCCGCCCATGCCGTCCAGCGGCTTCATGATGATATCGCCGTGTTGCTGCCAGAATGCTTTCAGCTGTGCCTTGCTGCGGGTCACCAGCGTTTCCGGCGTCAGGTCAGAGAACCAGGCTGTGTAAAGCTTCTCGTTGCAGTCGCGCAGGCTCTGCGGCTTGTTGACGATGAGCGTGCCTTTCTCTTCTGCGCGTTCCAGGATATAGGTGCAGTAGATAAATTCGGTATCGAACGGCGGATCTTTACGCATCAGGATGACGTTGAGGTCGGCCAGGGCGATATCCTGCTCGCTGCCGAATTCGTACCATTTGTCGTAGTTCTGCTCGACGTTAACGAGGCGGGTACGCGCGCGGGCTTCACCGTTGATCAGGTAAAGATCGTTCATCTCCATATAGTGGAGTTCATAGCCGCGACGCTGCGCTTCCAGCAGCATAGCGAAGCTGGAATCTTTCTTGATGTTAATGTTTGCGATGGGATCCATCACGATGCCGAGCTTGATCATTTTTTTCTCCATCAATATGGGTCAACCCAGATCGCCAAAACGCACCTGTAGCGCGGTAATGGCGGTGAGCGCCGTTGTCTCAGTGCGCAGAACGCGAGGCCCTAACAGAATATCAGTAAACTGGTAACGTGCCGTCATGGCGATCTCGTCAGCCGACAGGCCGCCCTCCGGGCCAATCAACAGGCGCACGCGCTCGACGGGCAGCGGCAGCGTGTTGATGCTGGCGCTGGCGCGAGGGTGGAGATTGAGCTTCAGCCCGCTCTCCTCTTCAGCACACCAGTCCTCAAGGTCCATCGCCGGGCGGATCTCCGGTATCCGGTTGCGGCCGCTTTGCTCGCAGGCCGCAACGGCAATTTTCTGCCACTGCTGGATCTTTTTGTTCAGACGTTCAGCATCCAGTTTAACGCCACAGCGCTCAGAAAAAAGTGGCGTAATGAGGCTTACACCGAGTTCAATGGATTTCTGAATGGTGAACTCCATCTTTTCACCGCGCGACATCACCTGTCCCAGATGGATATGCAGCGGCGATTCACGGTCGTCCACTTCACCGCGCAGCACGTTGACGTGCACGCTTTTTTTGTCGGCGCGCGTAATTTCAGCGTCGAACACCTGGTTGGAGCCGTCGAAGAGCTGAATCGCCTGGCCTGCGCCCATACGCAGCACGCGACCTACGTGGTTGGCGGCGTCGTCAGACAGGGCGATCTCACGGCCTGCGGTAATCAGTTCAGGATGGTAGATGCGGGGAATGCGCATAGTCAGAAATTCCATGTGTCATGCGGTGTAAGCGAATTGCCGCTAGTGTAGGTTAGCTCTTTTGCGCCTGGCAAGCCCGCTGGACGTAAGGGTTGTGATTCCCCTGAACTTTCGCAATGCGCTCATCGCGCTGGCACTCCCACGCCGTCACCGGATACATCTTGTCCCAGGCGTTAAACAGCTGCGTCTGCTGGCGTGAAAGCGCAAGCGAGTAACGGTCGCGCATGTAGAAATAGGTGCGGGCAATGCTGCCGCGCGCGCGGGCTGGCGGCTCGGCGACTTTCTCTTTGAAATCCACCTTCATGGCGCACTGTCCGTACTGGCCTTCACCGCCGTTCCACTGGCTGTACATGAAGTTGCCGCGATCGCCGTTCACTTCGCCTACCGCCGGCTGCAGGTTGTGCATATCGCTTTCCATCTGGCGATAGACCGGGTCTTTGGCGCAGTTTTTACGCCCGCCATCCTGCCAGCACTGGCGCTGATGGCCGAACTGCCATGCCGGAACGACATGTTCCCATTCGATTCGGCTGGCGCGGTTCTCATTTTTACGGACTTTGTAACCGCAGGACGCGAGGTCAACGACGCCTTTTTTGCCCTGCCAGTTAATCTTACAGCCACAGTAGAAATCGCCCGGCGCGTCAGCGTTAATCTTGACGCCTGCGGTTTTTGCCTGGGAAAAACTATGGATACCGTCGGCCAGCGCGTGGCCGGAGAGCGCCGTCGTCAGAAAGGCGACGGTGAGGGAGAAATTACGGGACATCTTACACTCCGTGTCAAAACGAGCCGGCAACGTAGCGGATGTTGTTCCTGTATGCAATCAGTCAGATCAGGAAAGTTCCTGATTGTTCATTTGATCATTCCGCAACCAGCGGATCGCCGCACTTCACGCAGCGGTAGGTTGCTTCGCCACGCACCACGCGGTTATGACGGCGCACGGTGAGCTGATGCTGCTGGCACGAGCAGCGGTAGGGGAAAGTATTGGTGCGTACTGATACAAGCTCGAACTGGTGCGTGCGGCGAGCGGGCACGCCGAGCACCGCCTCCATCATCCATTTCCACTCTTTGCCGTGGGGCGCCACGCGGCCAAAATGTTTCCACACCAGCAGATGCGCCAGCTCGTGAGGCACCACCTCTTCGATAAATGCCTGCTGGTTTTCCATCATCAGCACCGGGTTTAAGCGGATCTCCCAGGACTCCAGCCAGGCGGTGCCTGCTGCAGTGCCGCGCTGGTGGTACACCAGCCTGGGTTCCGGATAATTGCGCCCGAGCTTCAGGTTTGCCTGGGCGAGTTTTTCCCGCAGGCTGCGCATAGCGGCTTGCTGAAGGGCGATGGGGAGACGGGGAGCTTTCATAGGGGCAGAGCATAAAGCGGGAAGCGGGGAGGTGCAAGCGGCACCTCCCCGGCAGAACACTCAGTCGTGTGCGCCAATCTCACGCAGCGGACGACCTTTCATCAGGTTACGTTCAATATGTTCCAGCGAAACGTGTTTGGTTTCTGGAACCAGCCAGATGGTCAGAACAATGAAGAAGATGTTCAGGCCGGAGTAAACCCAGAAGGTGTTCGCATTGCCCAGCGTGTTGAGCATGGTCAGGAACGTTGCGCCGACAATCATGTTGGCGATCCAGTTGGTCGCGGTGGAGCAGGTGATACCAAAATCACGCCCTTTCAGCGGCTGGATCTCCGAGCACAGCACCCAGATCAGCGGACCGGCGCTCATCGCAAAACCGACGATAAACATCAGCAGCATGGCCACGGCAAAGTACTGTGCAGACGGGGAGTGAATGCCCACATGCATCATCGTACCGAGGACGCCCATCCCGACGGCCATCACCAGGAAGCCCAGCGTCAGCGTTGGTTTACGTCCCCAACGGTCTACCAGACCAATGGCAATAAAGGTCGCCAGCACGTTGGTCAGACCGACGATTACCGTGCCCCACATCTGCTCGGTGGTGTTGGTGTAACCCGCCAGTTCGAAGATTTTTGGCGCGTAGTACATGATGACGTTCATCCCGGTGAACTGTTGCATCACCTGCAGCAGCACGCCCAGGAACACCGCGCGGCGGAAGTTGCTGTTCTCTTTAAACAGCGCCCAGCCGGACTGTTTTACCTTCAGGCTTTCGCGGATCTCTTCCAGCTCGTTTTTCGCTTCTGCGCTGGTATCACGCAGGCGCAGTAAAACCCGTTCGGCATCGTGGAAGCGGCGTTTGGCGGCGAACCAGCGCGGGCTGTCCGGCAGGAAAAAGACGCCAATCAGCAGCAGCACCGCAGGGATGATGATCACGCCGAGCATCCAGCGCCATGCACCGCTGTAGCTGAATGCCGTATCGGAAAGATAAGCGCCCAGAATACCGATGGTGATCATCAGCTGGTACATCGAAATCATGCTGCCACGGATTTTCTCCGGCGCGATTTCAGACAGGTACAGCGGCGCGGTGTAAGACGCCACGCCAACGGCCAGGCCGAGCAGTACGCGCGACACCAGCAGCACCTCAACGTTTGGTGCGGCGGCAGAGAACAATGACCCAGCCACGAACAGGATCGCGCCGATCATCAGGCTCTTTTTACGCCCGAGCTTGAAGGAGAGCCAGCCGCTGCCCACCGCACCCACGGCGGCACCGAACATCATGGAGCTGACCACCCACTCCTGAGTGTGTGAAGAGATCTGGAATTCATCGGTGATGAAAGGTAACGCACCGGCGATAACGCCGATATCCAGGCCAAAGAGTAATCCTGCCAGGGCTGCGAGGAAGCAGACGAAGAAGGTCATCGCCTTATTGGACGTACGCCCCTGTTTTTTATTGTCAGGCATTATGCCCTCCAGTTGGGTTATCAGTTTTTACGATGTTAAGAGTAGGTGAGTAGTGCGTAAAAATATGTGAGACAAATCACAACGGTGTAATCGGTTACACAACATTGACTACGTAAATAATATTAAAGCTTTGAAAATATAGAGGTAAACGAGGTGATATGCATCGCGAATGTACACAATTCAGACTTAACTGAAAGGAAATGTAACAGCAGAAGAAATGCGATCATGCAAAGGGAATAATCTGAAAGCAGGATATATTTGGTGCGGTGTAAACGGTTTCAAAGGGTGCGGTCTGTCGTCGGGCGGCGGCTGCGCCTTACCCGACCTACGGGTCCGAAGATTTTGTAGGTCGGGTAAGGCGCAGCCGCCACCCGACATAAAAAAAGGCCAGCGCAAAGGCTGGCCTGTTTAACGCTACGGTCGGTCGATTATTTCAGACCGGCAGCGTCACGCAGCAGGGCGGCTTTGTCGGTTTTTTCCCATGGGAAATGTTCGCGACCAAAGTGACCGTACGCAGCGGTTTCTTTATAGATTGGATGCAGCAGATCCAGCATCTGGATCAGGCCGTAAGGACGCAGGTCGAAGAACTCGCGCACCAGCAGCGTCAGCTGCTCGGATGGCACTTTCTCCGTACCAAAGGTTTCCACCATGATAGACGTTGGTTCCGCCACGCCGATAGCGTAAGAAACCTGAATTTCACAGCGGTCGGCCAGGCCCGCAGCCACGATGTTTTTCGCAACATAACGTGCTGCGTATGCCGCAGAACGGTCAACTTTAGACGGGTCTTTACCAGAAAACGCACCGCCACCGTGACGCGCCATGCCGCCGTAGGTATCAACGATGATTTTACGACCGGTCAGGCCGCAGTCGCCCATTGGGCCGCCGATAACGAAGCGTCCGGTTGGGTTGATGAAGTATTTGGTTGCAGAGTTCAGCCACTCAACGGGCAGAACCGGCTTGATGATCTCTTCCATCACCGCTTCCTGCAGCGCTTTCTGGTCAATCTCTTCGGAATGCTGGGTAGACAGAACCACCGCATCAATACCGACGATTTTGCCGTCGTCGTACTGGAAGGTCACCTGGCTTTTCGCATCCGGGCGCAGCCACGGCAGGGAGCCGTTTTTACGCACTTCAGCCTGACGCTGCACCAGACGGTGTGCGTAGGTGACGGGTGCTGGCATCAGCACGTCGGTTTCGTTGGTGGCGTAGCCGAACATCAGGCCCTGGTCGCCCGCGCCCTGTTCCAGCGGATCGGCACGGTCAACGCCCTGGTTGATGTCCGGAGACTGTTTGCCGATGGCGCTCAGTACCGCACAGGAGTTGGCATCAAAGCCCATATCAGAATGCACATAGCCGATCTCACGCACCGTGTTACGGGTGATCTCTTCGATATCAACCCATGCGCTGGTGGTGATCTCACCGCCCACCAGAACCATGCCGGTTTTGACATAGGTTTCGCACGCTACGCGCGCTTTTGGATCCTGGGTCAGGATCGCATCCAGCACCGCATCGGAGATTTGGTCAGCAATTTTATCAGGATGTCCTTCTGATACGGACTCGGACGTAAACAGGTGTTTTGCCATGTTATATTTCACCTAAGAGGAATTTGGTTAGCTCAAGCTGCTGTGTGGAATAGCCAAGGGAGATAATTCTACCAAGGCCGACGGGTTTTGACACTGGCAGTCTGAGTGTTAATCAGTATGGATGGATTAACATCTGGACGGCTATTTTAGGTCACTTCTTAGACCGATTTCCAGTTTTTTTTGACTCACCTCTCACTGCGTTGAAAACGCAGCTGGAAATATTTCCTGACGCCGCTGGCAACGCGCGCATTTTTGTTTTGCATTTTAGCCCCCTTCTCGGTATAAAACGCGGCGCGCGGCTTCTAAAAAAAAGCGCTCGATGAACTCATCGTGTTGCCACTTCCAGCCGGGTTAAGCAGTGAACTTTCAGCTTTGGCTTGGGGTCCGTTTCAGCAGAGGCGGCCGTGGAGGTGATACGAGATAATGAACCATCGTTTTCCGCTAATTCAGCGCAGCCGTTCTGGCGCGCATTTGATTCCCGCAACCCGCATTTCTAGTCTGCAAACCTGCCGATGTTATACCCATCTCGGCGCTTCTCAGGATTCCAGGGCCGGTCACGCTTTGTGAAAACTGAACAAGGGCGCTCTTGTTAATACAAGAGTTATCTCGTGGTTTCGCCGAACCTTGTCATACACAGTTCGGTTACGTGTTTTACAATGATATGAATAAGAAACCGGTCGCACGGTCTGGATTTCAGCATACTCTGCTGGGAGATGGAGCCGTTTATGGGTTGTTATCGCCGTATAACGCTGCGATAGTAGTCAACTGTTTTACACTTAATACAAAGAGTTGAGGTTCGCTATGTCTGACGACATGTCTTCAGTTTCGCCTTCGTCAGCGGGCGAACAGGGTGTACTACGTTCCATGCAGGAGGTTGCGATGAGCTCCCAGGAAGCCAGCAAGATGCTGCGCACTTATAATATTGCCTGGTGGGGCAATAACTACTACGACGTCAATGAGCTGGGCCACATTAGCGTTTGCCCCGATCCGGACGTCCCCGATGCGCGCGTGGATCTCGCCAGACTGGTGAAAGCTCGCGAAGCGCAGGGCCAGCGTTTGCCTGCACTGTTCTGCTTCCCGCAGATCCTGCAACATCGCCTGCGTTCGATTAACGCCGCGTTCAAGCGCGCGCGCGAATCTTATGGCTATAAAGGCGACTACTTCCTGGTTTACCCGATTAAGGTGAACCAGCACCGCCGCGTTATTGAATCCCTGATCCACTCCGGCGAACCGCTGGGGCTGGAAGCCGGTTCCAAAGCGGAGCTGATGGCCGTTCTGGCGCACGCGGGCATGACCCGGTCGGTGATTGTCTGTAACGGTTATAAAGACCGTGAATACATTCGTCTGGCGCTGATTGGCGAGAAGATGGGCCACAAGGTCTATCTGGTTATCGAGAAGATGACCGAAATCGCAATTGTGCTGGAAGAGGCGGAGCGTCTGAACGTGATCCCACGCCTCGGCGTGCGTGCGCGTCTGGCGTCCCAGGGTTCCGGTAAATGGCAGTCCTCCGGTGGCGAAAAGTCCAAGTTCGGCCTCGCGGCGAACCAGGTGCTGCAGCTGGTAGAAATTCTGCGCGAGCGCGGTCGTCTGGACAGCATCCAGCTGCTGCACTTCCACCTCGGCTCGCAGATGGCGAACATTCGCGACATCGCCACCGGCGTGCGTGAATCGGCGCGTTTCTACGTTGAGCTGCACAAGCTGGGCGTCAACATTCAGTGCTTCGACGTCGGCGGCGGTCTGGGCGTGGACTATGAAGGAACCCGCTCGCAGTCCGACTGCTCTGTTAACTACGGCCTGAACGAATACGCCAACAACATTATCTGGGCGATTGGCGATGCCTGTGAAGAGCACGGCCTGCCGCATCCGACGGTGATCACCGAATCGGGCCGCGCGGTGACCGCGCACCACACCGTGCTTGTTTCCAACATTATCGGCGTTGAGCGTAGCGAAATTTCTGAAGCGACGCCGCCGCAGGAAGATGCGCCTCGTTCCCTGCAAAGTATGTGGGAAACCTGGCAGGAGATGCACGAGCCGGGCACGCGCCGCTCGCTGCGCGAATGGCTGCACGACAGCCAGATGGATCTGCACGACATTCATGTCGGCTACTCTTCAGGCACCTTCAGCCTGCAGGAGCGCGCGTGGGCAGAGCAGCTCTATCTGAACATGTGCCATGAAGTACAGAAGCAACTCGACCCGAGTAACCGCGCGCACCGTCCGATTATTGACGAGCTGCAGGAGCGTATGGCGGATAAGATTTACGTCAACTTCTCGCTGTTCCAGTCGATGCCGGATGCCTGGGGTATCGATCAGCTGTTCCCGGTTCTGCCGCTGGAAGGGCTGAACCACGCCCCGGAACGTCGTGCGGTGCTGCTGGACATCACCTGTGACTCCGATGGTGCTATCGATCACTACGTGGACGGCGACGGTATCGCCACCACCATGCCGATGCCGGAGTACGATCCGGAGAACCCGCCGATGCTGGGCTTCTTTATGGTCGGTGCGTACCAGGAGATCCTCGGCAACATGCACAACCTGTTCGGTGATACCGAAGCGGTTGACGTGTTCGTCTTCCCTGACGGCAGCGTGGAGGTTGAGCTGTCTGATGAAGGGGATACCGTAGCGGATATGCTCCAGTACGTTCAGCTCGATCCGGGCAAGCTGCTGACTCAGTTCCGCGATCAGGTGAAAAACACCGGTCTGGACGATGCGCTGCAACAGCAGTTCCTCGAAGAGTTTGAAGCGGGTCTGTACGGGTATACCTACCTCGAAGACGAGTAATTATCCCGCCTGCTGAATAAGAAAAGGGTCTGACCGTGGTCAGACCCTTTTTTATGGCTACATGAAAACCCCGCCGGTGAACGACGGGGGAGGGCGGTTAACTCAGCTGTTCGTCCTGGAACGCGATGGTCACCTTCGCATAGATATCAATTGGCGTTTCCGTCATCAGCGGCAGCCACTGCTTCGGCTGTGCTGTTGCGCTCATATCGCCGTTCCACTGCTTGTGTTCAGGCGTTTTTGGCATGTCCATGCCGGTCTGACCGGTGGATGAGCCTGGCGAGAGCTTGACGTCGGTGCCTTTCGGATTGCTCGACGGCGCCACGCCGTTGGTCATATCGCCGTTCCACTGCTTGTGCTCAGGCGTTTTCGGCATATCCATGCCGGTCTGACCGGTGGACGAGCCTGGCGAAAGCTTAACGTCGGTGCCTTTCGGATTGCTCGACGGCGCCACGCCGTTGGTCATATCGCCGTTCCACTGCTTGTGCTCAGGCGTTTTCGGCATATCCATGCCGGTCTGACCGGTGGACGAGCCTGG